>DYKA01000035.1 GCA_020722805.1 Vermiphilus sp. | reverse complement strand
ATGAAAAACTTGATGCTCGGCTATTACTATGCTATCCTTATGTCAGAACTTCAGGGGACAAACCCAAACTTTGACAAAAGTATCTCTCGTGATAAAATAAAATTAACTGGAGGTATGATGGGTCAGATTAAGGTTCTCGCAGCAGACAACCTTGAGAAGGAGGGCATTGAGATATTAAAAAATGCCGGTTTTCTCGTTGATGAAAAAGGAAAATTGTCTGTTGAGGAACTGTTGCAAACAATTGATGATTATGACGTTGTCATAGTCAGGAGCACAACAAAAATACCAGCTTCTGTCATAGAAAAAGGGAAAAAACTGAAGATTATCGGACGGGCAGGAGTGGGGCTTGATAATATTGATGTGGAAGTAGCAACAGGCCGTGGCATAATTGTTATGAATGCTCCTGAAGGGAATACTCTTTCTGCTGCTGAACATACCTTCGCACTGATACTGGCTATGGTGAGACACATCCCAGCTGCCTGCAATTCATTGAAGTCAGGAAAATGGGATAGAAAACAATTCATGGGAACAGAGCTTTTCGGCAAGACCCTCGGCATTATTGGACTTGGAAGAATTGGAAGGCGTGTTGCACACTATGCCAGAGCATTCGGAATGAATGTGCTTGGATACGACCCATTTGTGAGTGAAGAAGAAATGCAGGAACTTGAAGTGGGTCTTGTTACTCTTGAGGGAGTTTGCAAACAGGCAGATATTATTACCCTGCATCTTCCATTGAACAAGGATACTGAAAACATCCTCAAAGAACAGCATTTTTCTATGATGAAAGACGGGGTTATGATTGTAAATGTGGCTCGGGGCGGACTTTTTGAGGAGGCAGTACTTGAGAAATTCCTCAGAAATAAAAAGATAAGAGCAGTTGCTCTTGATGTTTTTTCCTGTGAACCGCCTGAATGCCGGACTCTGCTTGAACTTGATAATGTAATAGCAACTCCACACCTCGGAGCTTCCACGAAGGAGGCACAGATTAATGTGGCAAGGGATGTATGCAAACAGATTGTTGATGCACTTGTGCATAAGATTATCAAAAATGCGGTAAATGTTCCGCCCATTGACAAGGAGGTTATATCAAGATTTGGAGGCTATTTGACCCTTGCTGAAAAATTAGGGCTATTTCTTGGCCAGATGATTGATGGAATGCCCGAGGAATTATCTGTTGAATATGCAGGTGAAATAACAAATTATGATACTGCTCCTTTAAGGGCATATTTGCTTAAAGGTTTTTGTGAATGGTTTCAACCGGTAACCTATGTGAATGCACCATTGGTTCTTAAAGAAAAAGGGGTGAAACTCGTTGAAAAGAAGAAGATGTCTGCTGAACAGTTTTCAAATCTCATTACTGCTGAGGCAGTAATTGATGGGAAAGCGTATTCACTGGCAGGAACAGTGGTTGCTTCTGAACCAAGAGTTGTAAGAATAGATGGATATCCAGTTGAGGCGACACCAGAGGGCGCACTTCTTGTTTGCAGAAATGACGATGTTCCCGGAATTGTGGGACATATCGGCACAGTGCTCGGCAGAAAAAATGTAAACATAGCATCAATGACAATGGGCCGCAAGATAAAAAGAGGCCCTGCTATTACTGTTTTGAATTTAGACCAGGAAATTGATAATCTAACACTTAAAGAAATCGGGAAATTTCCAGGAATAAGGGCAACGAGATTGGTAAAGTTATGAAAATGGAAAAAACAATTGTAACCCTTTGTTTGATAGATAAGCACAGCAAACCAGGCATACAATTGTACCTGTCTGTTTAACCATCCTGGATTTCCCTGATTCAAAAGTAAGGGGGTGGTTACAATTAATATCAATACTAATTCAACACCGATCATAATACCGTTGTTTATATTCTGGGGTGCACTTGCGATTCTTATCGGGTACCTGTGGCGTAAGTATATCGGTGAAAGAACAATCAAGGCAGCCGAAGAACGCGCCAGAGAAATAATAAAAGAGGCTGAAAACATAGCCATTACAAGGAAAAAAGAACTAGACATACAGACAAAAGAAACACTGTATCGGCTCAGATCTGAATTTGAAAAGGAAACGAGAAACAAAAGAAAGGAACTGCAATTTCTTGAAAGACGGCTGAATCAGCGCGAGGTCGTCCTTGAGAAAAAGCTGGAACTTCTTGAAAAAAGAGAAGAAGAAATAGGAACAAGAGAAGCACATCTGTCAGAAAAAGAACAACAGATACAGCAAAAGGTACAGGAGCTTGAAAGTTCTATTGAACAGGAAAAAAGGAAGATTGAGGAAATCTCTGGAATGACAAGGGAACAGGCAAAGGAAGCACTGATGAAAGCAATGGAGCAGGAAGCAAAAAACAGTTCCATTGAAATCATACGCAAGATAGAGTCAGAAGCAAGAGAAATTGGGAACAAGAAGGCAAGGGAAATCCTCATTTCTGCAATGCAGCGGCTTGCCTCTGATGCTGCCACTGAAAGCACAGTCTCTGTTGTGAGTTTGCCAAACGATGAGATCAAGGGAAGAATCATAGGAAGGGAAGGAAGAAATATAAGATCCTTTGAGGCAGCAACAGGAGTTGACCTTATTGTTGATGATACGCCGCAGGCAATCACAATCTCTTCCTTTAATATTTATAGAAGAGAAATTGCGCGGCTTGCGCTTGAAAAACTCATAGCAGATGGAAGGATACATCCAGGAAGGATTGAAGAGGTCGTTCAGAAGACAACCGAGGAAATGGAAGAGAAATTGATTGAGGACGGGAAAAATGTGGCATTTGACCTTGGCATAGAAAACCTGCATCCAGAGATTGTGAAACTGCTTGGAAGATTAAGATACAGAACAAGTTTCGGACAGAATGTACTTCAGCATGCAAAGGAATCAGCATATCTTGCAGGAATGATTGCGGCTGAACTCGGGCTAAATCCAAAAACTGCAAGAAGAGCTGCTCTTCTTCACGATATAGGAAAGGCCCTTGACCAGGAGGTTGAAGGAAGCCATCCTGACATTGGAGGCGATATCCTGCGCAGGTGCGGTGAATCTGAAGAAGTGATTGACGCCGCATTGAACCATCACAAGGACCTGGACATTGCTTCGCCATACACAGTAATCGTTCAGATTTCTGATGCTCTTTCAGCAACAAGGCCAGGAGCAAGAAGGGACACTCTTGAAAGTTACCTGCGAAGGGTTGAAGAACTTGAAAAAATTGGTTCTTCCTTTAAGGGGGTTGACCAGGCGTATGCTATTTCTGCTGGAAGAGAAATCAGGGTTATTGTGAAGCCGGATGAAATTTCAGACCAGCAGGCCATGCTTCTTGCAAGGGACATAGCAAAAAAAATTGAAGAAAATCTCAAGTACATAGGTCAGGTAAAGGTAACGGTTATCAGAGAAAAAAGAGAAAGCGAGTTTGCAAGATAGTTCACTGATACTTTGAGGCGAACCACGAGGAATTGATTTTCACAAACATATGTGGAAACTGATATATCTTGTTGTGTTTTCAGTGTCTTTGTGTCTTTCTTTGGTGTTTGTTCCCTTTGCCAGAAGGTTTGCCTATGCATTCTGTGTACTTGACCATCCTTCTCCGAGGAAGGTGCATCTTTTTCCCACACCACTTACAGGCGGGATCGCTGTCTATCTTTCAATTGTTGGAACTGTGATTGCCGGACTTGTCGGAAAAAAATTTCTTCCTGAAAGTTTTTCTGTTTATTCACATGGCATATCGTCTGTCCTGCCAAAACTCATAACATTCCTCATCACATCTGCTGTGGTGGTTGTTGCTGGCTTTCTTGATGACATCTACCACATCAAACCCCTGACAAAGATTTTTATCCAAATCATCTGCGGTCTCATAACATTTTTTGCCGGAATAAAAATCTCGTTTTTTTCGTCGAACACTTATGTACAGATTATCCTTACAATACTATGGATTATTGCTTGTATGAATAGTTTTAACCTCCTTGACCATATGAATGGACTTGCCGCAGGAGTTGCCTTTATTGCAGGCAGTATATTTTTCTTTTCTGCTTCAGGTAACGGGCAGCTTTTTATATCAACTCTTCTTGTGTGTTTTCTCGGTAGCATTCTTGGTTTCTTAAGATATAACTTCCCTTCTGCAAAGGTTTTTCTTGGTGAATGCGGAAGTAGTTTTATCGGCTATTTTCTTGGATGCCTTGCGATTATGGGAACATATTACCATTACAGGCCTGACCAGAGTTTCCTTCCTGTATTAAGTCCGCTTCTTATTTTCTCCCTGCCGTTTTTTGACACAATCCGCGTTATCTACATAAGAATAAAAAACAGAAAGCCAGTATTTCAGGGTGATACAAACCATCTTTCACATCGGCTGGTACGGCTTGGAATGAGCCCTGTGCAGGCAGTGATATTCTGTTATATGCTGACTCTTGCCTGCGGAATTGGCGCACTGCTTTTGAAAAGGATGACGACCGGTGGCGGAATAATTGTTTTCTGTCAGACAATACTGATTCTTTTGTGCGTGGCAATTCTTGAAAGCACAGGAAGGAAA
The DNA here is from genome assembly GCA_020722805.1 of Vermiphilus sp. GTDB lineage: Bacteria > Ratteibacteria > UBA8468 > B48-G9 > DTJG01 > DTJG01. The sequence goes on along the minus strand of DYKA01000035.1, from coordinate 10,880 downwards.
AATGCCTGAGTTAATTGTAAGCCTGGATATTTCAGAAAGGAAAAATGCAGAAGCCATTATTGAAAAACTCAGTAGTTCCGTGATATTTTATAAGATTGGGGCAATTCCATTTACTGCATTTGGACCTGAAATAATAAGGCAACTTGTTTTTTCAGGGAAAAAGGTTTTTCTTGATTTGAAATTTTTTGATATTCCAAATACCATTGAAAACACTGTACAGTGTGCCTGCAGTATGGGAGTTGAACTTCTAACGGTCCATATCCTCGGCGGCAGGAATATGCTGAAAGCAGCTGTAAGAGCAAGAAACAGGACAAATCCCGGAACCAGAATCATCGGCGTAACAATACTTACATCATTTTCAGACGATGATATAAAAGAGATTGGCTTTTCAGATGATATAAACAAACAAGTCCTGAATTTAGCAGAAATCGGGTATGACTGCGGAATTGATGGAATTGTTTGCTCTGTTCAGGAACTGGGTTTTTTAAGAAAAAGATTCGGGCCTCCTTTTTTAATGGTGTGTCCTGGAATAAGAGCGAAACTATCGGATGATGACCAGAAGCGAACCGCAACTGTTTCACAGGCAGTAAAAGCAGGTGCTGATTATATCGTTGTTGGAAGACCTGTTATTGAAAGTGAAAATCCCCTGCTTGTTGTTGAACAGTTCAAAAAGGAAATCATAGAAAATGAAGCAAGGTGAAAGGATTCTTGAGATAGACCTTGGTACAGTATCAAACAATGTCAGAACAATAAAAAAAATTACCGGTAAAAAACTTCTTGCCTGTGTAAAGTGCGATGGCTACGGACTTGGAGCGGTTCCTGTAAGCAAAAAAATAGAGCAACTTGTTGACTGGTTTGGTGTTGCGACGGTTGAAGAAGGCGTTTCTTTGAGAAAGGCAGGTATTACCAGGCCTGTGCTCGTTCTTGGCCCCACAGAGGCAAAAAACATCAGAAAAGCAATTGACCACAAAATATCTCTTACAGTGCCATCTCAGGATTTTATTAACAGTTTACCTTCATCAGTGGACATTTCTATACATCTTAAGGTTGATACCGGCATGGGTAGAATCGGCATTATGCCTCAAGAAGTATGCGAAACAGTGAGAAGAATAAAATCAAGAAAAAACATAAAACTTGAAGGCATATTTTCACACCTTTCAAGCTCTGAAAACCCGGACAGAAAATTTGCTCTCAAACAGATTAAAATTTTTCAGGATGTTCTTGGACAGATTCCAGCAAAATGGCGTGCCACTGCACATATCGCAAACTCTGGTGGAATTGCAAATGTTCCAGAAAGTGTTGAAGGGTTTTCAATGGTAAGGACGGGCCTTCTTCTTTATGGCGTTTATCCATGCCTTTTTTTGAAAACATTCAAAAGCATCCCTTCATTGAAATACGCCATTTGCGGCATCACAAGGATTTTGGTGGCGAGAAATCTGCCTGCTGGAACACGTCTGAGTTATGGCGGGAGTTTTGTGTGCAGGAATGAAACACGCATTGGAATTGCAGGAATTGGATACGGCGACGGGCTGGACAGGGCTTTATCAAACAAATTCTATATGAAATACAAGGATTTGCTTTTACCCATAAGAGGAAACATATGCATGGACCAAACAATCCTTGAACTGAAAAAGGGTATTAAAGAAGGTGAAGAAATTGTTTTTCTTGATTCTGAACTCTCAATAGAAGATATGGCTGAAATTGTCGGTACAGTTCCTCATGAAATTCTGACGAGATTTGGTGTTTCAAGGATAAAAAAGGTATATCGTGAATAAAGAAAAAATTGAGAAATTGATTGGTATCATCAATCAATATCTTTGTCAGTGCCTCAAAAATACTGGCGGTAAAGCAAAAACTCTTGAAGAAGCAATGAGATATGCTGTTTTCCCGGGAGGGAAAAGGATAAGGCCGATTCTTGTTATTGCAGTTTCAAAAATGATAGACGTATCGGTAAAGAAAATCCTTCCAGCGGCCTGCGGAATTGAACTCATTCACAGTTTTTCCCTCATTCACGATGACCTTCCCTGCATGGATAATGACAACTTCAGAAGGGGAAAACCAACCTGTCACAGAAAATTCGGAGAGGCAGAAGCACTTCTTGCCGGGGACGCTCTTTTGTGTCTGGGAATAAAGGAAATAGCAAAATGCAAGAGCTGGCAGGCAGTTGTGAGAACATGCGATGCCCTGGGTTCAGATGGAATGGCTGGGGGACAATCACTTGATATGATTTTCAAGTGCAGAAAAATACAGCAGGAGACAAAAAAATGGATAGACCTGAAGAAGACAGCCGAACTGTTTTCTCTTTGCTTTGAGATTCCTGCGATTGTTGGGAAATGTGATAAAATTACAACCAGAAAACTCAGGCAGATTGGAGTGCTTTTCGGCGAAGCATTTCAGATTCTTGATGATATCCATGATAAAGAAGGAAACAGAAACATCCTTGAAAAACAGTTAAAAAGGAGATGCTGCCTTCTTATAAATAAAACAAGAAACTTTGGGAAAAAATCAAAACTTCTCATAGAGATTATAAAGAATATCTTTTCCGGTTTTGTGGACATATGAAATTGTGTTAAAATAAACCAAATCTTTGTTTACTGCGCAAGGAGGATTTTATGGCAATAATACTGACAAAACAACTTACAAAGCACTATTTTCTCGGAAGGAAAAAGATTGTCATAGGTCTTGAAAAAGTTAATCTTGAAGTCAACGAAGGTGAGATATTCGGAATTCTCGGTCCAAATGGTTCGGGCAAGACAACCTGTTTGAAACTGCTTCTTGGGATACTGTTTCCGACATCAGGTGAAGCAAGAATAATGGGAAAACTTCCTCATGACATTGAAATGAAGCAGCATGTTGGATTTTTGCCAGAAAATCCTTATTACTATGATTATCTTAATGGTCCGGAGCTTCTCTCGTTCTATGCGAGCTTATTTTCAATTGAGCCACTAGTTGCAAAAAAAAGAATAGATGAACTTCTTGAACTTGTTGAATTGAACAATGCACGGCGGCTCGCTTTAAGACATTATTCAAAAGGCATGCTTGAAAGAATAGGGCTGGCTGCCAGTTTAATAAATGACCCTGAAATTTTAATACTTGACGAACCAACCACAGGCCTTGACCCTATTGGCTGCAGGGATACAAGGAATCTGCTCTTAAAACTGAAACAGCAGGGCAAGACAATACTTCTTTCAAGTCATTTCCTTTCAGAGGTTGAAAGAGTCTGCGACAGGATTGCAATCTTTCACAGGGGATACCTTCTTGCGACAGGAACACTTGATGGATTGAACCGTCAGTATCAGGCAGAAAACCTTGAAGACCTTTTTGTAAAAACAATATGTGCCTTTGACAATCAGGAAGCAGTAAAAACAGGAGAATCAAAATGAAAAAGATGTGGTTGATAGGTCTTAATACCTTTAGGGAATCAATGAGGAAAAAAACCCTGTACATCATTCTTATTTTTGCTCTAATTGTAATTGGTGCCTCAAAACTGTTTTCGTTTCTCACAGCAGAAGAAGAGCTGAAGATGATCAAGGATGTGAGTTTTTCCGCGATTGAGTTTTTCGGTGCTCTTATTGCGATATTCGGTGCTCTTGCTGCTATATCCACAGAGATTGAACGTCGCACTATTTACACACTTTTAACAAAGCCAATACGAAGGTCTGATTTTGTTATAGGGAAGTTTTTTGGTGTCTCACTTATTCTCCTTGTAAATTTTGTTCTGACATCACTGTTTTTCATTGGCCTTTTAATCTTCAAAAAGAGTATGCCTGATATTGAGATTTTCAAAACCCTTATTCTTATATTTTTTGAATTGATACTCATAGGTGGGATAACCCTTGCACTCGGAACATTCACAACAGATGCATTCAATATCATATGTTCATTTTTTCTTTACATTGTCGGGCATCTTACCTCTTATGGTAAGGAAATGGTTGAAAGAGCAGAAAATGTTGTGGTAGCAGGCCTTGCAGATATGCTTTATACACTTGTTCCAAACTATGAAAACTTCAATATCAGAGATAAGATTGTCGTGGGTATAAGTGTAAGCTGGGGATATATAGGATATACAATTTTGTATGGAATACTTTACATATGTATTGCACTTCTTATTGCTCTGTACTTTTTTGAAAAAAGAGAAATATGAGAAAAAAAGGATATAAGTATCTTGTTGCAATTGTTATTCTTTTTGTCGGGATACATCTTGTTCAGGTACAGATTGACTACAGAAAAAAAATTGAAAATCTTGAGAGCGCTCTTCTCTTGATGCCGGGTCAGATGGCAGGGAGTCTGGTTCTCGGCGGGTTCAAAGGACTGGCTGCAGATTTATTGTGGCTGAACATGGAAGACTACTGGCACAAAGGGCAGCATTACAAGATTCTACCACTTCTTGAATCAGTTGCATGGCTTCAGCCAAGTTATATCATTGTCTGGACAATTGGCGGTTGGCATATGGCTTACAATATCTACGCCGAGGTGAAAACAGAGCAGGAAAAGCAATACTGGTATGAGCAGGGAATAAAATTTTTGAAAAAAGGCTTGACATATCCTTTTAATGCAAATAAATATGATATCTATTTTGAGCTTGGATGGACTTACTATCACAAGGGTAAGGATTATTCAAATGCAGTAAAATACCTTGAAAAGGCAACAAAATACCCGCACCCTGAATATGTGGACGATGTACTTGCCCATGCCTATGAAAAAAATGGAGAAATAAGTAAAGCAATCAAACAGTGGGAGTTTGTCAGGGATAACTATGTTGCATTTTTTGATATTGCCACCCGTATGATATATGACCTCAAAACAAAGGGCAAGGCAACCCCGTAGAAGCGGGGTGCTTATCGTATTATCAGCGCCATCAGGAACAGGAAAAACAACTCTTGTAAAAAAACTTAAGCGGGTATGTCCGGATATTGCTGTTTCTGTTTCATACACAACAAGAAAGCCACGCCAGTCAGAAAAACAGTCGGCTGATTATCATTTCATAAGTGAAAAAAATTTTAGAAAAAAGATAGAGACAAACTTTTTTGCCGAATGGGCAAAGGTTTATGACAATTACTATGGAACATCAAGAAAGTTTGTTGAAGAGAATCTGAACAAGCGAAAAAATGTACTACTGACGATTGACACTCAGGGTGCCCTGCAGATTAAGGCAAAATATCCTGATGCCGTCCTTATAGGGATACTTCCTCCATCTCTTCAGGAACAGAGAAAGCGGCTTGAAAAAAGAGGGGAAACAAAAGAAAACATTGATAGAAGATTAAAAGAGTCAGCCATTGAAAGAAAGATTCTTCTTAAGAAATACAACTACCGTTTTATCAATCTTGACATCCAGAAGACCCTAAAAAAAATCATTGCAGTGATAAGAAAGGAGTCTGGAAATGCCGGCACAAAAATTTGAAAAAAATCAGTATGGAGGATGTTTCCCCGGCAGGTTGTATTATCCTGTTTATCTCGCAAATGGTGTTGACGGATTGATGATTAATATACTCGGCTCGGGTGATTCATGGTTTGAAAACCTTGATTACAGGACTGTGCTTCCGCTTCAATACTGTGCGGGGTGGTATAAGTCAGATCGCAGAACACACTCAAATACAGAACTTGTCTATGGAAGGATGATACCGCTTCTTGAGTTTTCATCCTGTGCTCTCATCAACAGGGATATAATTGTGCCGAGGGAATGCAAGCAGTTTTTCAATCCGCAAACAGCAACAATCACAACATTCTACAGCCAGGTTGACAATGAGACGCTTGAAGAACTTGAAATAGAAATCACAACATTTTTGACTTCCAGTCATACGCTTGTGGAACACTACAAATTCCTGAAAACACCTTCAACAGGTGCTATGGTGCAGTTTTTTATCAATACACCATCAAGACCGCACCTTGATATATATTCAGAATCAATACAGATGGACAGTGCATCGGCTGAAAGCATAAAAAGTCAATCTGTTATCAGGTATAAATTTGCATTTGAAAACCTTAAAGGCATAGCGTATTCATGGATGAACTGTAAGTCATGCGAAGAAAGCCCTGACCATACGGAAAAAGGCAGATTTGTTTCTGGTTGGATTAGAACATACAGTATGAAAGCAGGACAATCTTTCACAAGATACCTTATTGCAGTGGATAACCTTGATACACCGGATTATGAGGCAGAGGCAGAAAAAACGCTCAGGGAATGCAAGAAATTTTCTTTTGCATCTATTCATAATCAGCACATTAAAGAATGGAAAAAGTATTTTTCCACTTGCCTTGTGGATATTCCTGACCCTGCAATATCTTATATATACGATGTATCAAGATATATTATAAAATCAAACCTGCATCCATCTGGTTTTCTTCCAATGGGAATTATGCCGTATCTGTGGCAGGGAGTAATGTTCTGGGATGCCTGCTTTGCTGTAATGGCAATGATAGAATGCGGAAACATTGAAGAAGCAAGAAATGTTCTTGAACATCTATATATTTATATGTCTGAAGCCAGGAAAACAGCCCGCACTCACAATGCAAAGGGCGCACGGCTTGAATGGACAGTTGAAATGAACAAATTCACTGATTATGGTTTTATAACAAAGCAGATCCACAACAACTCAATGTGGGCACACGCAATATTTTCTTTTTACAATCACACTAATGAAAAGACATTCCTGAAAAAGATGTTTCCACTTGCCGAAGAATTTCTGATGTTTGTGATTGATGCATTCATTGAAGACAGAGGCGATCATATGATTGTAAGGCGTTGTGAGGGGGTTGATGAGTCAACTGCCAGGGAAAAAATCAATGATACATGGACATGTGCAATAACCCTTAAGGCACTCATTGAGTACAGGGATGCTGCGAGAATATTAAAGAAAAAAACAGCCATCAAAAATTCTGATATGGTTATTAAAAAACTTAGTGCAGGGTTGAATATGAATATTGATAATAGTGGTGTGATGCAGTCGTTTCAGGGTGGAAAACTTCCACACTGGGGTTCTTTAATCTTTGATCTTTTCCCGGAACATCCTTCACTCAAGCCCACAATAAAGAAAATGATGGAAAATTATGATAGAGAGATGGACATTTACAATTTTCACGGTGTTACAAGGTATGCAGAGAAAATGTTTCCGTGGGGAAATTACTGGGCAGCAAGAATTCTTTCACTTCAGGGCGACAACACTGCAATGAAAATTCTTGAAAATGCTGTAAAATGGACAAATTGTTTCGGTGGAATTCCAGAAAGGGTTTTCTATCACGGAGAATTATACAACAACTGGTTTCTCACCGGACACGCAGCAATGGTATGGGCGATTAATGGAATTCTTGCAAATGCCAGTGGTAATACGCTGAGAATTCTTAATTCAGTTAAAAAATGGAAGGATGTTCGCTTCAAAAATATATATGCAGGAAATGGACTTGTTGTAAGTGCTGAAATGAAAAACAGCAGAATTAGCCACCTTTCTGTTAAGAACCTTACAAAAGAAAAGCAGCCGATAAATCTGATAATCGGACAAGAGAAAAAAACTTTTTCTGTTACACTGAAACCTGGTGAAAACAGTATAAAAACTTGATGAAAAAAACACCCTCATGGGTTAGAGGCAGTCCTGCCATTGAGCACAGGATTGTCCATATAGACCTGAAAGGTCCAAAGATACCAGTAGAATTGTTTCGCTGGTATCTGAATCTTCTTTCAAGATGGGGCATCAATGGAGTGCTGGTTGAGTATGAGCATCGTATCCCATACCTACCGCTTTCCTACCAGTATCCGCAGGTGGATAGATACACAAAAAAAGAAATAAGGGAACTTGTTGACTGTGCGAAAAATCTCGGGATAGAATGGATTCCACTTATTCAAACCTTCGGACATGTTGAATATCTGTCAAGAATAAAAGGGACTGAAAACCTATTTGAAAATCCAGATTACCCTCAGCAGCTTTGTCCACTGAAAAAACAGGTAAAGCAATATCTCAGGGATCTGATTGAATCTGTCTGTGAACTTCATCCAGAAAGCAGATATATCCATGTTGGACAGGATGAAACACATCAGCTCGGTTTCTGTTCCGAATGTAACAAAGAAGTACAGAAAATTGGTAGAATTTCTTTTTATCTTAAACACGCAAGCTGGGTCTGGAAACATGTTAAGTCAAATGGGAAAATACCAATGTTCTGGGCTGATATGTTTTTTACAGAAAACAGACCAGAACTTCTTGGTAAAATTGAAAAAGATGTTATTCCTGTTGTATGGCAGTATGAGGATGCAGGAGAAATTTCTCACCGAACCTTGATCGGCGGAATTAAACCATCAAAGATTGATGCAAAACATCCTTACAGGGTAATTCAACAGGGCAGCCCTGTCATAATCTTTGCAGAACCAGGCGATTTCTTTGAGGACCTTCCTGAGAAAACAAGGGAAATTATAGGCATAGATAGAGAAACTGGATATCCAAGAAGTTTTTCGCAGATTAGAATGGCTGCTGAATACAACAAAGAATTCTGGATAACCTGTGCTGTTTATAACTGTGGTGATATGCTTTTTATGCCTGACTTTGTGAGGGGTCTTTTCAACCCTGTATCAATGTGCAAGGTTGGAAAAGAGATTGGAGTCAGAGGAATCATTGCAAGTTCCTGGGCAAGGGCTCATTCTTTTGCACCGATCAGCCCGCCGTGGACACTTACTTTTTATAATCTTGCTCATTTTGCTGCTGCGTCTTATACTGGAGAAACATCACAAAAACACATTAAAGAAAGAATGTCAGAAATTGCAGAAGAAATTGGTATGCCATCCAGGATTGGAGAATTCTCTCTTGATGATATATTGTGGGTTATCTCAAGTCCTGCACCAGGTCCAGGAATGGAAGGAAGAATTCATAATCTGGAATATGTTTTGAAACTTTTAAGAACAAAGAAACTTGAAAGCGTATTTGAAAAAGGACTTGTTATCAGTGTTGAGGCAGAACTGCTGTTTTCAAAACTCTTGTTTCTGCAGGAAGAAGCAAGATGGTGGAATTCAACAAAAAAGGAAGTCCCGGTGGTGTTAAAAGAAGAAATGTCAAAAAGGTTCAGGATTATAAAAAAAGAGATTGAAGGACTGAAAAAAGAAGCATGCCACTACTATACTGAATCTGTTGGTGATAAAAAATCATTCGCAATATGGTGGAAAGGTCTTTTTGAATTGGATACATACCTCACAGAAAAGGCTATCAGATTTCTAACCTACTAACCAGGAGATGTAGATGAAAAGCAGAAGACATATTTTTCTTGACCTTGATTGTATGAGTGATTGGGACACAAGCATTGTTCAAAGATTTCCAGAAGCTGAAAAGGTAAAGATTGAAGCGCCAAAAACAACAGGTACCCAGTGGGACGCAAGGTGTTCTGAGTATCCATCTGTCCTTTATGAGGATGGCATTTACAGGATGTGGTATTGTGTTCAGCCATCAGCAAAAAGTTATTCTGAAAATGCAGATCACTTTTATACTGCATATGCTGAAAGTACTGATGGTATTGTGTGGAAAAAACCAAACCTGAAGATTACGGCGCAGGACATCTGGCCTGGCAACAATCTTCTCGGACTTCCCGGTGCAATCCAGGTGGTTGCAAGAGGACTTCCTGGAAGCAGGTACAGATACTATGCAATTGTAATCCAGATAAATAAACCAGAACCAGGAATTACTGATAAGGCTGGTGCAATTGATGAAAGGGGAACAATTCTGTTTGGTTCAAATGACGGCTTTCAGTGGCAAAGGATAAAAAAAATCGCCGCTCACGGAGATTGCGGAGACATTTTTACTGATTTTCAATCAAATAGATACATCCTGTATCAAAAGGTAGGTTTAATGCACAATATGTTTGCAAGGCGCTCTTTTATTGGACTTGAAAGTAAAGATGGTGAGAACTGGATTGGCTACGGTGGAGCATTGAAATGGAATGAGTGCTTTGTTGCTGATGATTATGATGATATGATAGCAAGACAGAGAGGATTTTTAATAACTGATTTTTATGGAATTACACTGCACAGAGTTGGAGACCTTTATATTGCTGTGCAGAATGTCTTCTGTATCGGGCTGCCGCTTCGCAACAATTTCGGACAGAACCCATCAGGTTTTTCTCACCTGCGGCTCGCATATTCCCACAATGCATTTAACTGGAGATATCCTGCTGGAAGGCCGCCACTTCTTGAATTAGGCGGACCCGGAGAATTTGATTCAGGTTTCATCTGCCCTGGACTTAATCTGTTGGAAAAGGATGATAATGTTCTTCTTTATTATTCAGGTACTCCTTTCATGCATGGCTGGTGCATAGATGTAAATTTCAGATTCAGAAAGGATATCACGCTTCAAGAACAGGACAACTCTTATTTTATTGGACTTGCAAGAATTCCAAGAGATAGGTACGCAAGTTTGTATGCGACTCACAGAGGAAGGTTTTCTATGGACCCTGATGCAACCGGGGTTGAACCGCTGTATGTAAATCCTGAAAAGCCAACATTTTATGTTAATGTTAACTGCGTTTCTGGTTATGTCAGAGCAGCAATAATTGACAGAACTACACATAAAGCAATTCCTGGCTTTGACTTTGATGATTGCCTGTCAATAACAGGGAATCATTTAAGGGCTCCTGTTAGTTTTAAGAACAAGAAAATATCTGAAATTCCGCCTGAAAAACCAGTATATCTTTCTTTTGAGCTTTACAGAGCAGAAATATTCTCATATGAATGGGGAGTGTAAAAAAACATGTTAAGTTTCAGAATAGACTTTGTCCTGTAGTGTCAACTTGCAACCACATCACCAAGCCAGGACATGTAAATGTATTTAGTAAATCCTTACTGGACACTGTATGCGTAGGCACAAAGTTAATACTTATCAACAAAGAGGGCGATACTCAGGCACATAGGCACA
>DYKA01000150.1 GCA_020722805.1 Vermiphilus sp. | reverse complement strand
GGGGGTTGACAAGCCTTTTCATAGATGAGTATTTACAAAATTTTCTTATCTAATAAAATAAAGATATGGATGTGCTTCTTTTTGAATATAAAAAAAGGGATGATTTTTCTGTTAAAATTAGAAGAAAGAGGAAAAGCCACGAACTTTTCCTTGTTAGATTCCCATCTGCTTTTACCACTGCCGTGAAAGAGGGGTATTATGCCTGGGGACTCTATTATAAGGTGGCAAACTCAAAAAAGGCAGTCATTGTCCTTCACGGTCTCTCAATGGTATTTACCTCAAAGTACTTCTGCTGGTCACTTGCAAAAAATGGGATTTCAAGCTTCATGCTGATTATGCCGTACGCACCAGTTAGAATCCCGAAGAGAAAGCCATTTTCAAAATTGCCAGAAGACCTTGATTTTGTGGAAAACTTCAGAAAGGGATTGATACAATCAGTTATTGATGTAAGAAAAACAATAGATTTCCTTGAGCGAGAGAATGATTCTGTCGGAATTCTTGGTATCAGTTTAGGTGCTAATATTGCATCTCTGGTTCATTCTACTGATAACAGGATTTCTTCTGGAATGTACATTGTTGGTGGTGGAGACCTTGCAAACATGCTCTGGGAATCAAGGGACTTTATTGCAAGATTTTATAAAAGGGTTTTATCAAGGCAGATCACAAGACAAAAACTTGTTGAAAAATGGAAGGATATAGACCCACTAACATATGCAAGAAAAGGATTAAAAGTACTGATGGTAAATGCAAAATTTGACACTTCAGTAAAACCTGTCTACTCAGAAAAACTGTGGAAAGCACTTGGAAAACCAGAGATTCACTGGATAAGATGTGCACACTTCTTCATAACCCATATTTTTTATGTGAAAAATCTTATTCTTTCTCATTTCAGGGAAACTCTTTAAAATTTATAGTGAGGCAAGCCATCCACCATCAACAAAAATTGTTTGTCCAGTAATAAATCCTGCTTCATCACAGCAAAGAAAAACAGCAAGAGGGCCGATATCTTCAGGCTTTCCCCATCTCCCAAGAGGAGTTCTTGAAATCACCCATTTTGAAAACTTTTTGTCCCTGTAAAGGGGTTCTGTAAGTTTTGTCCTTATGTATCCTGGCCCGATTCCATTGACTCTGATATTGAACTGTGCCCAGTCAACAGCAAGCGACCTAACAAGTTGTTTGAGAGCGGCTTTTGAAGCGCCATAGGCAGCCGTGGTAGGTCTGGCTGCCTCACTCATCAATGAAATCACCATGATACACGAACCAGGTCTGTGAACTGAAATTAAACTTTTTGCCCACTCTGAAGAAAGAACAAATGCGGCTGTTAGATTTATGTTGATAATATTATTCCATTCGTCAATTTCTATTCTGTCTGCTCTCTTTCTCAGTGTAATTCCAGCACAATTTACAAGAATATCAAAAAGTCCATATCTCTTTATCAAACTCTTGAAAAACGCACCAATTTTAGCAGTATTTGAAAGATCAAACTCCTCTGCATTGCAGGCAGAATTAATCTGCCTCAATTGGTTCACAGCATCTGTATTTCTTTTTTTGTTCTTGCCAATAATCACAGCAGATGCACCTGCCTGTGCAAGAAATGCAGCAATTCCAAAACCAATACCCGAATTTCCACCTGTAATAAGTGCCCTTTTTCCATTAAGTCTAAACATAAAAACTCCTGGGTGAACCTAAAAAATATATCTTTTTGCTGAAGTTTAATTGACCTTTACCCTGCATAAGACTCTTTTGGTCGGCGGGACATTCTTCTCCCATTGCCTCTTATAAACAAGTTCAATAGTTGTCTCACCCTTTGCCGTTGCTTTGAAAATAAATATTTGCGTTCCAGAACTACCAACAAGGCGGGTATGTGAACTTGGCAAAAATTTCCTTGAAACAAGTTCCAGAATTGCAGGGTCATGCTGCTCAAACCATTCAAACCCGGTTGAAGGGTTTGATTCAAGTTCAAATCTGAAGGTTTCACCAAACTTTACAGAGAGACTTGTTTTCATTTCGTTTTCCTGAAAAATCGGGATTGAAAAAGAAATCTCCTTCTGGATGCATCCGCTCACCAACAGTGCAACAAACAGAATTCCAGCAGCAAACTTTATGTTCATATTACCTCCGGAGATTTACCTTCTTTATTTTACTACAATAAAATTTCAGGTAAAATATTATTTCAAAATGGTGGGTGTAGCTCAGCGGTTAGAGCGCCAGACTGTGGCTCTGGACGCCGGGGGTTCAAATCCCCTCACCCACCCGTTATTTTTTCCATGGGGATTTGAATGGAGCGAAGA
>DYKA01000149.1 GCA_020722805.1 Vermiphilus sp. | reverse complement strand
TTTACTTTATTATCCAGAGTATTCACCTTTTTGACTTTTATCGTATCATCTCCTGGTAGTCCAGAATGATCCTTGCATCCACCATAACAATTCCATTGCCCTTGCTTTTCACCACCAGCGGATTTATATCAAGCTGACTTATTTCAAGGAAGTCCTCGCAGAGAGCTGAAACCTTAAGTATTGTATCAACAATCGCGGGAATATCTGCCTCTGGAAGTTTCCTGAAACCAGTAAGGAGTTTATAACTCTTAATCCTTTTTATCATACTAAGAGCCTCATCATAACCAACAGGAACAATTCCAAAGGTAATATCCTTCAAAACCTCAACAAATATTCCGCCAAGTCCAAACATTATCAGGTGTCCAAACTGAAGGTCTTTTTTCACTCCGATTATAAGTTCCTGAACCCCTTTAACCATTTCCTGAACTTCAATTCCTTCAATTCTTGCTGTCTTTGAATATGCCTTTACTGAACCTGTGATTTCGTCAAATGATTTTTCCATCTCTCCAGGATTTGTTATATTTATTTTCACCCCGCCAGCTTCGGTCTTGTGCAGAATATCAGGACTTACAATTTTTGCAACAACAGGATATCCAATTTTTTCTGCGGCAATGATTGCTGACTCTACATCCTTTGCAAGAAATCTCTCCGGACCTTTGATCCCATAAAGCTCAAAGACCTTTCTCGCCTGAAAATCAGTCAGGTTTCTTATGCCTTCTTTTTTCACCGAATCAAGTATCTCTGCCACCTTCTGCCTGTCTGCACTAAATTTTTTTACAGGATTTTCCTGTCTTTCTAAGACCCCTGAATAATCAACCATACCCCTCAAAGACCTGACAGCCCTTTCAGGAAACTCATAGTTCGGTATTCTACTCTGTCTCAGAAGATCAATTGCTGTTTCAACAGCAGCACCTCCCATAAAACTTGTAACAATGGTCTTTTTGTATCTATTTGCATTCTCAATCACTGCCTTCGCTGTTTCAAGAGGTCTTGTGATTGTCTGCGGGGTAACTATAACAAGCGCTCCATCCACTGACTCTTCCTTCATCACATTCTCAAGTGCAATCTTATAAGATTCTTCTGTGGCGTCTCCAAGGACATCAACAGGATTATGAATATTTGCTGCTGGAGGGAGATTGTTTTTCAACACACTCATTGTTTCTTCTGACAGGGGCGCAACCCTGAGCGACTGTTTTTCCACCGCGTCGGTTGCAACAACTGCGGGTCCTCCAGCATTTGTTATTATTGCCACGCGATCTCCTTTCATTACTGGCTGATAGGCAAATACAAGAGATAGGTCAAAAAGCTCTTCCATACTTGAAACCTGAAGCACACCTGTTTTTTCAAATGCTGCTGAATATGCCTCTGCCATTCCTGCCAGACTGCCCGTATGAGAGGAGGCTGCCCTTGAACCAGAGCCTGTAAGACCTGCTTTTATTGCGATAACCGGTTTTCTTCGGGTAATTTTTGAAACCCTGTTGATGAATTCTCTGCCATCCTTCACACCCTCAACATAAAAAAGGATAACATCTGTTCGGTCATCAACAGCACACGCTTCAATCAATTCACTTTCAGAGACATCTGCCATGTTTCCCATGCTGATAACCCTTGAGAAACCTATCTTTTGTTTTCTTGACCAGTCCAGAACAGCACTGATAAGTGCCCCTGACTGCGAAATAAAAGCAATGTTTCCTTTTTCTGGCATGACAGGAGCAAAAGAAACATTAAGATTAGAATATGTGTCAATGATTCCAAGGCAGTTTGGACCAATTATCCTGCAACCATACCTTTTTGAAATTCTAACAAGTTCCTGTTCCCTTTGTTTTCCCTCAGAACCGCTTTCCTTGAACCCGGCACTGATGACAACTGCTGCCTTTGTTCCTTTTTTTCCGCATTCCTCAATAACAGAAATGACAAACCTTGCAGGTACAACAACAACTGCAAGGTCAGGAATATCAGGAATACTCAATATATCCGGATAACATTTAAGCCCCGAAATTTCAGTTGCCTTCGGATTAACCGGATAAACCTTTCCTGAATACTTACCTTCAAGGATACTGCGAAGAATTTGTGAACCGAGTTTCCCCTGTTCTCTTGATGCGCCGACAACAGCAACTGAATGCGGTGAAAAAAATTTTTTCAGCATGAGATTTCACCTTAAATAGATTAGTAATAAGAAAAATTTTAATTATTTTATCATTTTTCACTGAAATCACAACTATTAAAACAGAGTACTATCTAACCTGAGTTTCCGCTTTATCCACCAATAAGCAAAATAATAACATGAAACTCCTTTC
>DYKA01000148.1 GCA_020722805.1 Vermiphilus sp. | reverse complement strand
GTGGCTTGGTCCTTACAAATTTCTCCTTCGCCATTTATCCCCCCTGAGTTACTGATTTTCACTCATTTTCTTTAATTGTTCTTCGGATACCCTCTGGTAAACGTAAGGTTCCATTATATAACTTGCGCGACCTTGTGTCAAGGACCTGATTACCGTAGGATAATCAAACATCATCCGTAGCGCTATAAAACCGCGTATTATCTTGTATAACCCTGCATCAATCATCTCTTCAATCTTACCCCCGCGCATTCCAAAATCTGCAATAACCTCTCCTATGTATTCATGTGGTGTTGTGAGTTCTATCCTCATAATCGGTTCAAGCAGCACCGGAGACGCTTTCATATATGCATCCTTCAAAGCAAGAGATGCTGCTATCTTAAAAGCCACATCATTTGAATCAACAGGATGGAAAGAACCATCCACAAGTACCACATCAAGATTAATCACAGGATATCCAAGCATTGGTCCAACCTCCATTGCTTCAATTACTCCTTCCTCAATGGCAGGGATAAATTCTGAAGGAATAATCTGTCCTTTCAATGCATTCTTAAACCTGAAGTTCACACCTTCAGGAGCAGGACCAACTTCAAGAACAACATGTCCATAATGCCCCTTTCCTCCTGTTTGCTTTATGAACTTTCCCTCGCCTCTTGCAGTCTGTGTAACGGTCTCCTTGTATGCAACCTCTGGCTTGCCGAGGCGTGCTTCTACGTTATATTGTCTTTTCATTCTCTCAACAAGAACCTCTATATGCAGTTGTCCCATACCCGAAACAATTGTTTCTCCTGTTTCAGGGTCAACCTTCAACCTGAAGGTCGGGTCTTCTTCGCTGAGTTTCGTCAGAACCTGAAAAACTTTTTCTGATTCAGCCTTTGTTCTGGGTTCAATCTTCATATTAAGCACTGGTTCAGGAAACTTCATTTTTTCAAGGATAATCGGGGAATCCGATGAACCAAGAGTATCCCCTGTAAATGTGCCTTTTAATCCAACAATAGCAACGATATCACCGGCTGAAGCCATTTCAACTTCCTGAAATTTGTTTGCATGAACTTCTAGAATTTTTAGTATCCGTTCCTTGCGGTTTCTTGTCCAGTTGTTAAGTTTTGTACCGGGAATAATCTTCCCTGAATATACGCGGGCATAAACAAGTTTTCCAAAATACACATCATTGATTACCTTGAATGCCAACAGGCAAACAGGCTGTTCTGTTTCTGGCTTTCTTGACAGAATCTGTTTTGTTTCAGGATTCTCTCCGTATATCTCTCCTCTGTCAGCAGGTGAAGGCATATAATCAACTATTGCATCAAGAAGAAGTTTTGTCCCTTTATTTCTCAATGACGCACCGCAAAAGACTGGGTACAACTTTCTCGAAAGAACTGCCTTTCTTATTGCACCACGCAACAGATCCGGTTCTATTTCGTGATCGTGCAGATACAGCTCCATAATCTTCTCATCACACTCTGCAACCCTTTCAAACATTTGATTCCTTGCTTTATGAACTTCCATCTTCATACTATTCGGGATTTCTTCCATAACAGCGTCGTTTTCTGATTCAGTCGGATAAAAAACTGCCTGATTATTAACAAGGTCAACAATACCTGAAAAGCCGGATTCTTTTCCAACAGGTAGTTGAAGAACAAGACATCTTGCGCCAAGTTTTTTTTCTATCTGTGAAACTGCCCTCTCAAAATCAGCACCCAATCTGTCAAGTTTATTGACATAAATTATTTTTGGAATTCCATACCTTTCACTCTGGCGCCAGACAGTTTCTGACTGCGGTTGCACGCCTCCAACACCACAAAAAATTCCAATTGCACCGTCAAGAACCCTGAGAGAACGCTCAACCTCAGCGGTAAAATCAACATGTCCGGGAGTGTCTATGATATTTATCTTGTGCTGCCTCCAGTAGCATGTTGTTGCTGCAGAAGTTATCGTTATCCCTCTTTCCCTTTCCTGATCCATCCAGTCCATTGTGGTTGTACCTTCATCAACATCACCAATGCGGCTGATTTTACCTGAATAATAAAGAATCCTCTCAGTCGTGGTTGTCTTTCCAGCATCAATATGGGCGATGATTCCAATATTTCTTATGTTTTCAATATTCACCATCGGCAATGGATGTATCCTTTTTCTCAGAATAACTTTTGTGCTCATTTCTTCTTTTTTTCCTCGGTACCTTTCTTTGATACATGCGATACATAACACCAAAATTTTGTACAAAGTAAATTTTGTCGTAAAGGGGCTCACTCCCCTTTATAACCCCGTAGGTCCAACTCCCCTAAATCCCCTCACTTCTTTGAGGAGACTTATGGTT
>DYKA01000147.1 GCA_020722805.1 Vermiphilus sp. | reverse complement strand
AAATATGTCAACAGTCGTTTTAATTCCGACCAGCAGCGGCTATTCAGATAGTTTTTTATATATGGAGGGCCTTCTGTATCTTGGATGGAAAAACATATCACTTCTTCTTTTTATAAGTGTTTCTGCTTTCAGGGTATGAATAACAACCTGTTCAGCGGTTTGACCTGGTTTTGTTTCTGCCTCAATCTCTCCCAGAGGATTTATGACCATTATGAATGGCGGTCCAAAGTATTCAACACCTTTTTCTTTTACCCCACCACAGGAATTTATCGTAATATGATAAACCCCATTCTGCCAGGCAACTGCCCTGAAGTTTATCATTGCAAGTTCCCTCCAGTCATCATATGCTTTCTGTGGATTTGTTCTTATATCGTCTGAACCCCACTCTCATATAAAATGGCGCAATGATTACCTCTGCACCATTGAGATAAGACATTCTCCCTGATTCGCAGAACCAGTTGTCAAAACAGATATTTACACCAACCTTCGCCTTTTCCGTATTTATCACTGTAAATTCATCAGCGCTTGTTTCAACGGTATATTCAAGAGGGGGAATATGTGTTTTGGTATATCTTCCAAGAAGTCCTTCAGGAGAAACAAAAACATAGGTGTTTCTTATAAGGTCGCAGTTATCTTTTTCTGCAATACCAAACCCGATTGTAATATTAAAACGCCTGGCAATCTCAATCATCTTCTTTGTTGAAGGCCCCTTATAAGGTTCACTCGCTTCAAAGAAGTTTCTGTCAAAACAAAAGCCGGTAATACTCATTTCAGGAAATAAACACCAGTCAACATTGTGTTTGCTGGTTCTTTCTATCCATTCAATATGTCTTTGTATATTTACTTCTGGATTTGCAGGACTGCTTATCATTGAAACAGCGGCTATTTTTACATCTTTCATTCTGCCCTCCATTATCCTTATATAATTTTTTCACCCCTTACATAGACAGAGTCTATTTTGAGTTTATAACTTCCCTGATTCCCTGTAATTTCTCCAACAACAATATCAGCATATTTACCGTTTTTCAGTTCTCCTGTATTCAAATCGTCTCCATTGTTTTTTCTTATCATCCTTGCAATGTTTGTTGAACAGCAGGTACTTGTTATGCACAGTGCTTTTTCAAAATCAATTGCAGGATGCTTTTTGTGCCATATTCCCTCCATTGGTTTTGTAAGGTACGAGAGAAGATTTGAAAAAACAGTGTCCATGGTTACAACACTTCCATATAATGTAAAAGGTCCTTTGTCTGTTACATAAACATATCTGTTATATTTATCCACAGTACCCTTTATACCTTCAACCTCAAAGTTTCTTATTCCCTTTACCTGACTTACAAACTCTGTATCTGTGATTGCCATTATTTCAGAAGGTTTTTTTCTTGCAAAGGTTTCTCTTATATACCATGGCGCGATATGATAGCCATCAACAATCATCTCCAGTGTTATATCAAGCGTTAATGCGGCTTCCAGTGCACCACCACCGAAGAAACTTTTGTACAAGTTGCCTGTTGGTCCATTGAGAAAATGAACAAAATATTTGAGTCCCGCTGATACCGCTTCGTCAAATTGCTGAAATGTTGCAGAGGTATGTCCAGCACCGACTGATATACCTTTTGAAGTAAGATATTGGGTAAGTTTAAAGGATTTCCTACCAAAATCTGGGGGAACATTGACAAGTCTGGCAAGACCTGTTTCATTTATTTCATCAAACACTGCCTTATCTGGTTCAAATATATAAGCAGGATTCATTGCTCCTAAATTTGAGGGATTAATAAATGTTCCTTCTATCATTGCACCTGCATAGAATTTCCCTTCCCACAGATGACTGTTTGATCTAATAAATTTTTCAAGTTCTCTCAAGCTGAATTTTATTTTCTTAAGAGGTATCGCTGTTGTTGCACAGTACAGTCTTGTTACTCCTGTTGATGCACGCAAATGAGCCCATTTTTTGAGACCTTCCTGAAAAATCTCACTGGATGATTCAAACCTTTTTTTAGAAAGATTATAACTTCCATGAGAAAAAGAAAAAAAACCTGCTCCATGAGTGTGAACTTCAATAAAACCAGGAAATACATATTTCCCTTTAAGGTCAACAACACCCCCGTTGTCTTGTTTTTTATGCTTTGTTTTTTCAAGACGAATCCGCTCGTCTTTAATAATAATATCAATTCCTTTTTTCAAACCATTTTCTGTACATAAAATCCCATTTGTAAGTCTCATGATACCCCTCCCGCAAAAAATACCCATTAAAATTAATTTGAGTTCAAGCAAAATTTCATTATTTCATTGAATTAATTGCAAGAATAATTTATAGTATAACATC
>DYKA01000034.1 GCA_020722805.1 Vermiphilus sp. | reverse complement strand
TCTTCGCTCCATTCAAATCCCTTCTAAAGTAGAAATGCGGAGGGGGTGGGATTTGAACCCACGGTACCGCCTTTCGACGATACAACGGATTAGCAATCCGCCGCACTAGACCACTATGCGACCCCTCCGATGTGTTTTATATTTTAACAGCATCGTTTATTTTTGTGAAATTTTTATACTTTTTCGTAAGAATAGGTTGATATGGCATATAATATAGGAGTATGGAAAAAACAGGAAAACTTTTTTTGTGGGTTTTGTGTATTACAACATGTGCAAGGATTCTTCTTGCTGCAGTTATTCCAATTACCGGTGATGAAGCGTACTTTATCACCTGGGCAAAGTATCCTGACTATGGATACTATGAGCATCCACCGATGATTGGATGGATAATGTGGCTGCTTTCCTTCTCTAACAAAGGTATCTTTGTATATCGGCTTTTCCCTCTTTTCTGTATTCCTGTTATGTCCGTTATTCTCGTAAGATTACTCCTGAATTCTGACAGGAACAGGGCTTTTCTCTGCGGGACAATATTTCTTTTGTCCCCGGTTAGCATGTTGAATGTACTCAGCGTGAATGATGTTCCACTTATATTTTTTTCTTTTCTTGCCGGGGTTTTCTTCTACAGGGGATTGAAGACAGACAGGATTATTGATGCAGTGTTTGCGGGCTTTTTCTGGGGGTGTGCCTTTCTTTCCAAATATTTTGCTGTTTTGCTTGCTGCGGCGCTTTTGATTTTTTGTTTTGCTACAAGAAATCGCAGGGTGTGGAAGAGTGCAGGTATTTCTGCCTTAACTTCAGTTCCTTTTGTTATACTGAATCTTGTGTGGAACTATAATCATTGCTGGACCAATATCACTTTTAATCTTTTGTTTAGAAACAGGAATCTTTCATTTGATATTTTGTCGGTTCTTGTTTATCTTGCAGAACAGGTCTTCTTGATGACCCCATATCTTGCCATCATCTTTTTGAGGAAAAAACTCTTATGGTATGAACGCAAGAGCGTGGAATTATTCTGGTTTTTTTTCATTGTTCCATTTTTCTTTTTCTTTTTCTTATCTTTTTTGAAGAATATCGGATTACACTGGATGGCTTCGTTTTATGTCTTTTTCTTTATGAGCATAATCTTGCTTCCAGTTTCTGTTCTTGACAGGGCGGCAAGATATAATTTTTATCTTTCAATGGATATTGTTTTTGCTGTAATTGTTTTGCTTTCCCTCCCTGTGAATGTTTTTTATGGGCTCAGAAAATATCCTCAAATAATCATGTTTTTTAAGCCCCAGCTAATTGCTGATGAAATCAATCGCAATCTTGATGGCAGAGTTCCTGCTTCAACAGGTTATACAGAGGCATCAGTCTTTTCATATTATTGTAAAAGAGATTTTGTGCTGATGGGTTCATTATCAAGAAGCGGAAGATATTATGATTTCATCACTGATTTCAGGATTTTTGATGGCAGGGACTTCCTCATAGTATCTCTCAGCGAGAGTGATGCTGAAAAGCTTTCCAATTGTTTTGAAAAAATAAGGGTGGAGAAGATTGATATAAATGGAGCAAATTTTTTCATGATTTATGGAGAACGCTTTATTTACAACAAATACCGCGATATTTATCTTTCAAAAATCCTGAGGATGTACTACACTGTGCCCTTGTTTCTGCCACAGGGAAGAAATTTCTTTGCTGAGAGATACTTTCCAGAATTACCTTCCTTCTAAGTGATTGATTTTTCTTGGAGTTAGAAATTTTGAGAGATACAATTTTTTCTTGACTTTACATCCAGAAGGTGTTATAATTTACAAATAAAATTACACAGGAGACAATTCAATGGAAAAGGAAAAAATGCAGTCTAAGTATGATGCAACAAAAATTCAGGTTCTTGGAGGCATAGAGGCGGTTCGTAAGAGACCTGCAATGTACATAGGGGATACTTCTATATTTGGTTTACACCACCTTGTATACGAGGTTGTTGACAACAGTATTGATGAGGCGATGGCCGGTTATTGCACGGAGATTTCGGTTGTTATCCATCTTGATAACAGTGTTTCTGTTGCTGATAATGGAAGAGGTATTCCTGTTGATATTCACAAGACCGAGAATAAACCCGCTGTTGAGGTTGTCCTTACAATGCTTCACGCTGGCGGCAAGTTTGACAGAAAATCATACAGGGTTTCTGGTGGTCTTCACGGTGTCGGTGTATCAGTTGTCAATGCTCTTTCGGAATGGCTTGAGGTTGAGATAAGAAGAGATGGAAAGGTGTATCACCAGAAGTATGAAAGGGGGAAACCGGTTTCTGAGCTTACATCTGTTGGTAAGACAAAAGAATCCGGGACAGTTGTTACTTTTAAGCCGGATAGTGAAATTTTTGAAACAGTGGAATTTGACGACAATATCCTTGCAAGCAGATTGAGAGAACTGGCATTCTTAAACCCTGAGATTACCATAAGGTTTGAAGATGAGAGAAAATCAAGAAGTGAGATTTTCAAGTTCGGAGGGGGACTATCCTCTTTTGTTGAGTTCCTGAACAAGAATAAGACCGCTCTTTTTACTCCGCCCTATTACTTTAAGAAGATTGAAGGTGATATGGAGATTGAGATTGCACTTCAGTACAACGACGGCTATAATGAAACAATTCTTTCTTTTGTAAATAATGTCAATACGAGAGATGGCGGAACACATCTTACTGGTTTCAGAGCAGGACTTACCAGAGGTATCAATGAATACGGAAAGAAGAATCAGATACTTGATTCAGATACGACTCTCGGTGGAGATGATGTAAGAGAAGGTTTAACTGCTGTAATCAGTTTGAAGATCCCGGACCCACAGTTTGAAGGACAAACAAAAACGAAGCTGGGAAATTCGGCTGTCAAATCATTTGTTGAAAGCGTCACATTTGACAAGATTTATACATTTCTTGAAGAACATCCTGATGCTGCCAGAGATACTCTGAATAAAGCAATAACCGCTTTGAAATCAAGAGAAGCCGCAAGGAGAGCCAGAGACCTTACAAGAAAAAAGCTTGCTGAGGGCGGAGAACTTCCAGGAAAACTTGCGGACTGTTCTATTCGCGATCCCCGGTTAAGAGAACTTTTCATTGTTGAGGGTGATTCTGCAGGGGGAAGTGCCAAGCAGGGTCGTGACAGAACGTTTCAGGCAATCCTTCCGTTAAAAGGGAAGATTATAAACACAGAGAAGGCGCGACTTGATAAGGTTTTGAGCAACAATGAAATAAGGATGATCATAAGCGCCATCGGCGCTGGATATGGAGATGAGTTTGATATCTCAAAGATTCGCTATAACAAGATAATTATTATGACTGACGCAGACGTTGACGGAGCACACATTCGTACACTTCTTCTGACTTTTTTCTTCAGGCAGATGCCTGAACTTATAAAACAGGGGTACTGCTACATAGCTCAGCCGCCACTTTACAAGGTCAAAAAAGGTAAAAGAGAGGCATATATTGAAAGCGAGGCTGAGATGGAAGATATACTTTTGAATCTTGGAAGTGAGAAACTGGATGTTTTCTTTGGTTCATCCAGAAAGAAACTGTCGGGTTCAGAGACGAAAAAGTTAGCACGGCTTTCAAAAAGATTTGTTGAACTGGAGAAAATTTTGAAAAAAAGAGGGCTTGACATCAGAGAGTATTTCTCTTCCTTAAATCCAAAGACAGGAATGCTGCCAATCTATTTTATTAAACTCAATGGCGACCACTATTACTTTTACTCGGACCAGGAACTTTCAGCGTTTATGGAGAAGAATCAGCTTAATAATCAGACGCTTTTTGCAGGCGAATATCATTTGGTTGAGATTTACGAGCGCAGAGAGTGCGAGAAACTTTTTTCTGAAATTCAAAACCTTGGACTTTCAAAAAAATTCTGGAATGAGAATTTTAGCATTTCCTCAGATCATCATAACAGCGTCAGTTTGACCTTTGAACAGTTTTTTGACGAGGTAAAGGAAACCGGGAAAAAGGGCATAACTGTGCAGAGATACAAGGGTCTTGGAGAAATGAATCCCGAACAATTGTGGGAAACAACGATGAACCCGGATACGAGAAGACTGCTGAAGGTTTCTCTTGATGATGCTGCAAAAGCTGAAGAGATTTTTACGATACTGATGGGAGAACAGGTTGAACCCAGAAAGCAATTTATTCAAAGTTATGCTCTTGAAGCAAGAAATATTGATATTTAAGGAGGAATTGTGGACGAGAAGGAAAAAAGCCAGCAGGAACAGAAAGAAAAAATTACACCGGTAGGTATTGAACTTGAAATGAAGAATTCCTACCTTGATTATGCAATGAGCGTTATCATAGGACGCGCTTTGCCTGATGTGAGGGATGGTTTGAAACCTGTACACAGGAGAATTCTTTACGCTATGATGGAACTTGGACTGGAACCTGGTAGGCCTTATAAGAAGAGTGCCCGTATTGTTGGAGAGGTTATGGGTAAGTATCACCCGCATGGAGATTCTCCAATATATGAGTCAATAGCAAGAATGGCCCAGGAGTTCACACTCAGATACATTCTTGTTGATGGTCAGGGGAATTTTGGCTCAATTGATGGGGATCCGCCAGCAGCAATGCGTTATACAGAGGCAAGGTTAAAACCTTTAGCGATGGAAATGCTTGCGGACATTGAGAAAGATACTGTAGGGCTTATGCCAAATTTTGACGAATCACTTCTTGAACCGATGGTTCTCCCGAGTAAAGTCCCCAATCTTCTGATCAATGGTTCATCAGGAATTGCTGTCGGAATGGCAACAAATATTCCGCCTCATAATCTCAGTGAGGTTTGCGATGCCTTAATTATGATGATTAGGAATCCTGATTGTTCCATTGAGGATATTATGAAGTTTATATCAGGACCTGATTTTCCAACAGGCGGTATGATATGTGGAACTCAAGGAATAGTTGAAGCATACAAAACCGGTAAAGGAATTATCACAATACGTGGGAAGGTTGAGGTTGAGGAAGGTAAAAATCATGACAATGTTGTGATTTCAGAAATACCGTATGAGCTTAATAAGGCAACACTTGTTGAGACCATTGCGCGGCTTGTAGAAGAGAAAAAAATTGGAGGTGTAAGTACAGTAAGGGATGAGTCAAGCAAGGAGGGAATACGGATCGTTCTTGAAGCAAAAAAAGGAGAAAATACAGACATCATAATCAACCAGCTTTACTCTCATACCCAACTTCAGACAACTTATGGAATTATTAATCTTGCTCTTGTTAACAGACAGCCGAAGCTTCTTTCCTTGAAAGATATGCTTGCGCTGTTTCTTGATCACAGAAGAAATGTGATTGTAAGAAGGACAAGATTTGATTTGAACAAAGCGGAGGAAAGACATCATATTCTCGCTGGTCTCAAGATTGCAGTTGACAATATTGATAAGGTGATATCTCTTATAAGAAATTCTGGAAGCATTGATGAGGCACGAGAAGGATTGATGAAAAAGTTTTCATTGAGTCAGAAACAGGCAGATGCTATCCTTTCATTGCCGCTGGGGAAACTTACAAAGCTTGAAAGAACCAAGATTGAGGAAGAACTGGCTGATGTTGAGAAAAAGATTGCTGAGTTTAAGTCAATTCTTGCCAGTAAGGAGAAGATTGACAGCATAATTGAAGATGAGCTGAAAACTTTGAAGAAAAAATACGGCGATAAAAGAAAAACTGAGATTACGGCTCCTATTGAAGAATTAAGCGATGAGGACCTCGTGAGGCCCGAAAATATTGTTGTTACTGTTTCATCTCATGGATATGTCAAAAGATTGCCTCTTGAAACATATAGGAGACAGAGACGCGGAGGACGCGGGATTCTTGGTGCAGGAACAAAAGAAGATGATTTTGTCAGGCATGTCTTTGTTTGTTCAACTGTTGACCATCTATTGATATTTACAGAGTCAGGAAGGGTTTACTGGTTAAAGGGTTATCTTATCCCTGAAGCAAGTCGTGTAGCAAGGGGAAAACCCCTCGTTAATCTTCTGAAAATTCAAACTGACGAGAAAATTGCCGCCACAATACCTGTATCTGATTTCTCTTCGGCTCAGTTTATTTTGATGCTCACGAAAAATGGAATTGTGAAGAAAACACCGCTTATTGCTTACAGCAGACCGCGTCAGGGTGGAATTATTGGAATTACGCTTAAGGATAATGATAAATTAATTGATGTGAAACTGACTGATGGAAACAGGGATATCATGCTGTTCACCAGACATGGGTTCTGCATACGGTTTGACGAAAAACAGGTCAAGTCAATAGGCAGAACCGGCATGGGTGTTATTGGCATAAGATTCAAGAGTTCAAGGGATGAGGTTGTATGCGGCCAGGTTTTTGCATCTGAGAGTTCAACAGATGAGATATTGACAGTCTCAGCCAATGGTTACGGGAAAAGGACTTATGTGAAATACTACAGAAGGCAAAAAAGAGGCGGCAAAGGTGTCATTGATATGAAGATCAACAATAAAACAGGAAATCTTGTCAAGACAAAAATGGTGCGGGATGATGATGAGATTATCGTAATGACAGTAAAGGGTATGATAATAAGGGTTCCCGTGAACGAGATCAGAAAGGTCGGAAGGAGCACGCTTGGAGTGAAGCTTATAAATCTGAATCAGGGAGATCATATTGCAGATGTCGCAATTGTACGGGAGACCGAAGAAGTTTGAATATTTTGAACACCCTGCTGATATTGGTTTAAGGGTATATGGCAGGGATCTGCCCTCACTTTTTGAAAATGCAGCCGCCGGTCTTTATGACGTACTCGGTCTGTCCATAAACTATAGCAGCCGGGATTATAGAAAAAAGATCAGGTTAAGTTCCAGAACAATTGAAGAATTGCTTGTGTGTTTTCTCAATGAGATTCTCTTTCTGTCTGTGAAATCACATTTGATTTTTCAGAAGTTTTCCATTAATATAAAGTGTTCGAAGAATAAAAACAAACTTGAATGTGAAATGACAGGAAAACAAATTTCTGAGGTAAATAGAGAGGTAAAAGCAGCTACGTATCACAAAACCGGAATTGTCAAAACAGGTGAATACTATGTCACCGACATTATTCTTGATGTTTGAAATGGGGGGGGTAAAGTGGATCAAAAGGAATTGAAGGCGCTGAAGAATGTTTTGATAAGAGAAAAAGAGAGAATATTGAAGAGTTTGTCGCAACTTGAAGAAAATACCCAGAAAACTTCAAGAGGCAATACTCCAGAAGGTGCTGGTGTGCCAACACATATCGCAGAGCTTGGTACAGACGCTTTTGAAAAGAACCTTGACCTAAATCTTACTTCTTCTGAAGTTGATTTGCTTCAAATGATAGAAGAGTCATTGAAAAAGATTGAAACCAAAAAGTATGGTATATGTGAGTCCTGCGGCAAGCCAATCCCAAAAGCAAGATTGCGGGCAGTGCCTTATACAAAGTACTGCATTAAATGTCAGAGGCAGCAGGAAGGAGTAAAGGAAAGGAAGGATTAATAACATTGATTGTTTTTTATTCCGGGTTTTCATCTGCATTTATTCTGGACAGGATAACAAAGATTATCATCACATCAAGAATTCCTGAAAACACTTCTGTTGAGATATTTCCTTTTCTCTATCTGAGGAATATAAGAAATACAGGTATCTGTTTTGGATTCCTTGACAATCCGGTTTATATGCCGCTGTTGATAATCGCTTCAATTATTGCTCTAACACTTATTTTCTTGTTCGTCCACAAAAAAAGAAAACTTTTTTCAAGATTCCCCTGTTTCTGTCTTGGTATTATTTCTGGCGGCATCCTCGGTAATCTTCTTGATAGGGCGGGTTATCGCGGTGTTATTGATTTCATTGATTTTCGCATCTGGCCTGTGTTCAATCTGGCAGATGCATTTATCGTCTGTGGGGTTGCATGTTTGATTGTTTTCTATTCAAGGAGAAAGGATGCATCCAGAGTGTTTTAGAATTGGCAGCTTTGTAATCTACTGGTATGGCATTTTCGTTGCGCTCGGTGTGATTGTTTGTTGTTTTCTTTTCCAGCGGACAGCAAGAAATAATGGATATCCTGACGATGTGTCCGGAAGAATAATTTTTTACACTATTGTTTCCGGAATTATCGGAGCAAGAATTGTTCATGTTTTTTCTTACTATCATTATTATTTTCGCAATCCCATTGAAATAATAATGATCAGAAACGGTGGACTGGCAATCCAGGGTGGTATTCTGTTTGGAATTCTTGGATTGGTCTACAGTGCAAAACAGGCGAAGGTCAATATTTTGCGGACGCTTGACATGGTTGCCAGTGTGGTTCCTCTTGGCCAGGCAATTGGAAGGATTGGATGTTTGCTTCATGGATGCTGCTATGGACGGCAGTCAAATCATTGGTTTGCTTTAAAGTTTCCGTTCCTTGAAGCAAAGGTTGAGCCGACCCAGATATATTACTTTGTCGGAGACATAATTATTTTCTTTTTTTTATATCTTTTTTCAAGGGATAAGCATCATGATGGTGAGACCACTGCCTGGTATTTTATATTTTTCGGAAGTTTAAGATACTGGGTTGACCAGTTTAGAGGAGACCTTATTGCAAATTCGTATGGTTACTACCCGACCCAGATCTACGGCATTATCTGCTTCCTGATTGGAGCATTCTGGATTTTCAGGATATTTTTTGTCCGTCAGAAGACAATCTGATATATAGTTTTTGCAATCAGAGCAACAGCGATTGAAACCATACCTATCAACCCTACTCCGCAGGTATACCCGGCCAGTATTATCGGAGTATATCTTCGCCATGTTTCCCTGCCGAATTTCTTAGCAAAATAAAACCTACCAAGCATCGCACCGATAAAAAGAGGTATTGTGTAATGCGGCCACATTGAAATCCCTCCAATAAGTCCATAAAAGAAAGCAACAGGCATACTCAAAAGTCCAAGAATTATATTCAATACTATCCCCCCAGCAGCAAAACTCAAAAAATACAGCGGTTTTATGGCTTTTACCATATAAGTTGTTCCAGATTCCCCAAGTGTGCTGCTTATCCATAAACTCTGAGTTATTGCATTTAATGGCCATATCTTCTGTACAAATGGATACGTTGACGAAGGAATTGGTGAAATATGCCAGATAATAGACCAGAAAAGAAAACTGCAGAAAAGCATTATAACAAGTGCAGTAAACTCTGCTTTGTACCAACTTGTAAACCTTGTTCTTGTAAGTTCCAGTTGCTTGAATCCCTGTGTCATTCCACCGACATCAAAATACGGTACAGGTGAAAACCATATTCCAGCGCCCCTGTATCCGCTGAAGATAAAGCTTGCCTCTCTAACCAGAGGAAAAGAAACTCCTGTTGCAACACCGGTAATACCGTACATTCTTGCGGATGTATAACTGAGAAAAGGGGTCAGTATAAAACCAAAAAGGATAAAAATTATAACAGGAAACTCAGGTACAAGAATATGTGTTATGAATATGAAAGAGATAGTTGCCACCAACCAGAGGCCAAGTGCAATGAAGATTGGATAATCTCCCCTTCCCTCTGGTAGTATTTCTTTTGTTATCTGTCGTTGTTTTTTTAAACTGAATGCTCTTCTGGATGTTATAGTCTTCCATATGCCAAGAAGTCCCACGCATATTCCACCGCCTATGATAGCATTAATCCAGAAGTCCATGCTGGTTGCGATTGAAGTTGGAACAACGCTCATTCCTGGCTGCCAGTTTTTGATTATATGAGCATGGTACAGTATTGGATTTGTGATGCACTGTGCAAGTATTGATGATGTTATTGAGCCGACAACAACCCAGAATGGTAACACAAAACCAGTTAGTATTATCCCCAGTTCTGTCATCAATCCAAGCATGCAGGCGGGTGCCTTTGCACCTATCTGAGATGTAAAATCAACCCAGGGAATAGGTATCAACTGAAGCGGTTTTGTCATAAGGAGTCCTGTAACTGTTGGAATTACAACATAAAATGCGCCATAGATGATTCCTATCATTGCGCTGATACTGAAAATTCTCCATCTCCAGCTTTCACTTTTCCCGGAGGCCTCTGCAAGTGCTGTTGCTCCTTCTGAAGCAACCGGAGCCATTGGGAAAGAAAGTTTTTCTCTGTCGTTTGTAATCCTGAATAGAACGTACCCCAGTGTAAATTGTGTAATTCTGATAAGAAAAGCAAAAACGATTATTATCACTACTGGTTTTATCCAGTCGTGGTGGAAGAAAGTTCTCTTAACAAGAGCCTCTGAATTAACGGGTGGTACCGCCCACGCGGGTATCTTGTCCGAGATGCCGAATGACTGTGCATAGTGTGATTGAATATAATACTGTCTCCATATTAATTCGCCAAATGCTCCACCGGATAACGTTAGCCCTGCTGTGCCGAGAACCATAATACCACCTACTAAACTACCCGCAAGTATATAAAGGATATAAATTTCCTGCTTTTTTAATGGAACAAAGGATCTTTTGGCAATTTCAACAAGAAGGATAACAGTAACCCACTGGGCTGCGCCTCCGAGTCCACCACCTGTAATAAGGCCGAGATAGATTGCTCCAGGCAGCATGATAAACCCGATAAAAAGTGCGGCAATTATTGTTTTCAGTCCAAAACCATCCTGAAATGTTTCCTGAATTTCTGGTTTAAACTCAGAGATAGATCTGTCAGCCATTTTTTTCCCTTGTTATGAAAGAGATAAACCCAGATGTGCTAATCCCTGTTTTTCATAGTCCTTTTTAATTTCTGTGCTCACAGTTCGCCAGATAAGGAACTGCTTTCGGATACCATCAAGAAATCTTCTGTTGAGTCGTTTCCAGTCAGACGATTCTCCACTCTGCCTTATGATTTCAAGATTTATTGTGTAAAAATTGTACTGTCCGAGTGATGACATTGTTATCTTAACCTGCTGGGTTACACCAAGGTCAAATGGTGCAAGAGCAGTATTTGTAGTAATAATGTATGTGTGTTTTCCTGAGGATGTTTTTTCTACGGAAAATACAGTGCCGCTTGTGTAGAAGTTTCCAAGTGAAACATCCTGATATGAATTGAAATATTCACTCAAGAATGTTGAAAGACCGACAACCTCCACCTCACTCACTGTGAAAGGAAATTCAAAAATCCAGTTATCTCCTTTTGGTTCTGGCAGTACCCATCTTCTTGTAACATCAGGTACAGCCATCTGTGATGCCTTCCGGGCAGGATAAATTGTTGAAAGCAATACTGTAATAATAATAACCACTGTGGCAAAGACAGCAGAGAGTGAAGAATAGTTTAATACAAGGCCGTGAAGGAGGCCTGTTATTATAAGAAATTTTGTTATCATCTGTCCCAGCAGATAACCACCGACAGCACCCAGGACAGCAAATACCCCGGATTCAGCAAGGTAAAGAGACGCGATATGAACCGGCGCAAGTCCAACTGCACTATATGTTCCAATCTCACGCAATCTCTCGTAAACAGAGCCTAACATTGTATTTAGAACAATCATTGCAGCAATCAAAATCGGAATCACAAGGTTGCTTAACCCGGAAAAAGAAGTAAGTCCAACACTACTATAAACAATAACTTTGTCTTGATATCCGACAAATAGTATCGCTGCAAGTTTTGAAATAAATGATTCCACAATTTCCTGCACATTTTCGCCGCTGTAAAATTTTACAGCCACTGACTGTAGTGTTCCTTTGAAATCCCTTACCGCCTTTACAGGAACAATTGGGATGTTTGAAGGTTCAATGTGTATGAAACTCTCAAGTTTTTCAACGGAAGAAAATATCTGTGCCTTTTGTTCCATTTTCAGTTTGCCAAGTTCTTTTGAAGGAAGTGATGCAAAATTCACAGGCGTTAAAAATTCATCATCAAGGTCTTTGATTTTGCTCATCTTTACAGAATCAAATATACCCTTTACAAGAAACGGCTGACCGAATATTACAACCCTTGCGGTTCCTACATCAGCAGCAGTTATTCCAATGTTGCTTGCGATTTTGTCAGGAAGTATAACAACATCATAATCCTCTTCACTTATCCATGAACCAGCAGTCAAACATCTGTCCAGCTGTGTAATTTCTTTTTCTTCTGGAGTAAGTCCAAGAAGACCTGAAGCATAGCAGTTGTATGACCCATTTCTTATTTCAACTGATGTTTTATTGCCAAGTTCTTCATTTATATACCAGTATCTCGGTGCAATCACACCGTGACCCTGAAAATCATCAATAACATATTGGTATGCAACTTCCTGAAGCGGGTTCCATGATCTATCCCTGAGAAGAATTCCGTTATAGAATGGTTTGGTCGGTCTTAATATCTGGTTGAATTTCATATATGACTTTATTGATGTAAATGAAAGAACCGTAAATGTCAAAAGTACCAGTGTGATTCCTGTAAGCATTGTTCTTATTTTCCTTCTTTTCATATTTGCTACTCCAAGAGAAAATGCAGTTCCTGTTGCAGCAACCCTTCCAACATCAGTCTGATATACCTTTGCACCTTCTCTTTTGAGCCGTTGCATCTGTTCTTCAAACTTTGATGTAACTATTGATATAACCACTATTGAAAGTGTAAGCACAATAAAAGCAAGTAGTATCACCTCAGGTGCGTTTGTCAGTTTGAATGCAGGATGTACAAATCTCATAATGAAATATATCAGGATGAAAATCAATGCCATGCCTGCGATTCTCTTTTCAAGTTTTGGAAAACCGAAGAACAGCCTTTCGCCAAAATAAGCAAAGGGCAAAAGCAAGAGAAAATAGAAAATTATTCCCTTAACGACGTCATTTGCTGTGCTTTTTACATCAGGATATGCGCGTGATTCTATTGCCTGTGATTGTCTTGAATAACTTAAAAAAGCATCCCAGTTTCCTTCATTTCTGGCTTTGTCTGCCATATCAATAAGCTTCTTTGATTGCTGCTGTAATGCGTCAAGCCGCTCGTTCCTGATGTTGTATTTTTTGAAGTTTTCAACTCTGTATCCATCAAGTATAATCATATCCTTTGCGGCTTGATACTGAAGGTCTTTAATCATATCAGTTGTATTTACTGAAAAACCAAGTCCCTCAGCTTTTTCTTTTGATTGTGTTGTTGGCTCTGAATTTAGAAGCAGAATTCTTATTCCGAGAGGACCCGATTCACCAGCAACCTTTATGTAGGTATCGGGTTTTCCAAAAACAACTCCGCACGGTTCACTGTAAGAGCTCCACTTCCATGGGGGACTGTCGTAATTTTCAAGAAAATATGAATAAGCTTCAGGCAAACTGTTTGACAGGTCAAAGACATCAAGCCGGTTTATAGATGTTAGATACTGTGGGTCTATCAAACCAATCAGGTTAATTGGCTTGCACTTGAAAAGCACTATCATCCATTTCTTGCTGAGTGTATCAAGTGCAACCCTGTTAGGATATTGTTCATCTCCATTAACGCCGTAATCAGGTGCCATATAAATTTCGCCTGATTGACTGTCAACTGAGTATGCCTGTAAAAGAAAATTGGTACCCACAGGGCAACCTATTATGTCTGATTCACCATTTTCATCTGTCATTTCAACGATGTCTGCCCTCACTCCAAAAAATGACTTTTGATATGGAATGATATATCCATGCATATACTGTCTTCTGGGCAGAACAAGTGCATCCTTAATAGGTTCTCTCGGAACAAAACTCTTTCTCGGATCAAATCTAACAACCTTTGCAGTCAAAATTCCGAACTTATCCTTGAGGTTCATTTCACTGCCTGAGAAGAACTCTGTATCATTAAGGGCGAGTGATACCATGCGTTTGATGAGATTGAACTGTTTCTGGAGATTATCAATTTTTATATTTTCTTTTGTATCAAAAGGTGTGTCTATATACCTTCTTGAATCATTAACAGTGATAAATGAAATTGCAGGGTATCCTGCCAGCATTACTATTTCGCCATCCGTTCTTATTACCTCGGGAAGAAAATTCCTCCATCCTATGCCTTTTTCTGGACTCACACCGTTTATTACACTTTGCTCTTCGTTGTATCCGTATTTTTTGCATTCTTGTTTTGCCGCTTCAATGAGTTTTTTTGCGAACGGCGCGAGAAATCTTTGATAATTGAATTCATAGGTATTGTGCCAGAGTCCCACCTCATCTGACTGACTTGTGAGGTCAAGGCAGAAAACAAATCTTGCATCAATTGGTTCTTTAAGTTTGTTTTTGAACTGTGGAGCCGCCCTCAAATGCTGGGATATAAATGATGAGATTCCCTTCAGTGATTGAAAATGTCCTGATGTTGCAAGAAAAATCAGGGTGCGTCTGGGTGGATTGTTTGAAAAATAGTTTGCAAGTTCAAGGAGCGCTGAAATCCCGCAGGATGACTCAGCTCCAGGTGCAATCGTTGGCACAATACTGATTGCATCATAAAAGCTCTGTATTATTATGATTTCCTTTTTTAATTCAGGGTCAGTGCCTTCAATTATTCCATATATATTATATGAGGGTCTTTTTTCCCATGATACTTTTGCAGTGAGTGTTACCTGTTTGTTTTCTGAAGCAAGTTTAATAACCTCTGCAACGTATTGCTTTTTCAGAAAAAACCTTGGAACATTCAGAGGAACAGATACAAACTTTTTTTCTGCTTCTGTTCTGTTGGTATTCTGGGGTTCAATGAATATGATTGCCTTTGCGCCAAGAGACGCAATATTAAGCCATAGATTGTCAGTATTAAATTCCATAACAACGATGCTGTTTGAGATATCTTTGCCTGAGAGGGATTTTAGTCCTGTTTTATCGCAGTAAACAAGATAACCATTTATACCTTCAGGTTGTGTTGTGCACGTTCTTATGGAGTTTGGCCAGAGAGATTCAAGAGGGAAACTTTTACTTCCAAATGTGAGATTGGCATATTGTTGTACTGGAATAACAACGTCAAATCTTTCTTTCTGTATTTTTTTTATACCTGAGGCACGGAATGATTCCTCTATGTAGTTTGCAGCTTTTATACAAGATTCTGAACCGGAAATTCTCTCTGGCAGAGAAGAAAAATAAGATATATGTTTGATTAGAACATTTTCCTGCGTAAAGGCACAGCTGCACAACAGCAATAATACAGCAAGTGGTTTAATAATGCGCATTTTTTAACTCCTGTAATTTTGCCCATGCAAGACGACTGCCAGGATTGTTATTCACTTCCCTTATAAATTCATATTTTGCCTGTTGATGGTTGTTAAGTTTTTCCATTATCATGCCCCTCAGAAGATATACCTCAGGGAAATACTCATTCATTTCAATAACCTTTTCGGTATAGGAAAAACTTTGATTGTAATTACCTTTATAAAAATCTGTCATCGCGAGATAAAAATAAAAATTAACACAGTTCGGATAATAAGTCAATGCTTTTTTTGTAAAATTTTCAGCGTCATCGTACATTCCTGAGTTTATATATGCTTCTATAATTTTTTGATAGGAATTTATGTCATTCTTGCGGATTATTTCATTTTTCCATAATAAAAATGCTTTATCATGACGCCCTTTTTTCCACAGGATTGCTGCCCTATTACAGGGCATCACTGCCCATGCAACACTGAATATTGTGAAAAGTATTGCAAAGGCAAAAAGAAGTCTAATGATGTGTTGTCTTTTTATTTTCATTGAGATGTTGAAATCTCCTTATTCTTCTTATCAAAATTGTTACGGTTATACAAAAAGAAAGAAATGTTGACAGGTTTGAAATTAGTGGTGGCTGCCTGAATATCACAGGCCAGAGCATGAATATTGCGGCTATCAACAATATGTCTTCCCACAGGGGTGTTTTTGTCATTATTCAGTAAACAATTATTGTAAATATCAGTGCAAAATGCAAATTGTAAACTGCAAAATTATTTATTCTTCTTGCCTTATGTAATTTGCTCTGTTTGCTATGTTTGTTT
>DYKA01000033.1:13568-15954 GCA_020722805.1 Vermiphilus sp. | reverse complement strand
AAGCAATTCAATGAGAGTGAATCCTTTTTTCATAATGCCTCCCTTTTGTTTTGTGTTACTATTATAAAATATGTGCTACCAAATGTCAAGTTTTCAGTTTTTCTTTCTTGAAAGATGGGGTATCATACCTTAAAAGGCAGAACCTTTACAAAAGGGTATATGGTGTTCCAACTTTTTTATGTGGCAGGCCAGTCCACGGTTGGATTATGGGAAGGGTTACAGGAATGAAATTCGGGAAGAACTTAATAAGGTGTTCTCCTGACCATCTTTATATCTTAAGCTTTTCTTCACTTGAGTTTCACAGACACCTTTAGTGGTGTCCAAAGAAAATTTTATTAACCTGAATAACTACAACTTGTAGCAAAACCTTCGCAGTTTTTTCTTTTTATACACCCCATCTTAACAAATCAATAATTTCTGTATTTCTGATTTCTTTACTGCTGATTATTGTTTCATCAGGATAAATGTGATTTTCAAAACCATGCAGATGATCATCTTCGATAAAGTGCATTCTTCTTGAAGTGGCTGTTTCGTATCCAGCACTTCTCAGTGCATGCACTTATGTCGGAATTGATGAGTTCAATGTATCCCCAAGTTCCCAGACCCTATGCTGAGAAGTATAAGGCCAGTCATGAAACTTGCTCTTGCAGGAGTGCACATTGAATATGCAACATATGCATTTGTGAGCATTATGCCTTCTGCTACAATCTTATCAGGGGAAGTGGCTTTTACAGCAGGATGGCCGTAGGTACTAATTACATCTGCAGAATGCTGAGCAGCCATTATGATTAGGAAATTCGGAAGTATTTTTTCATAAGAGTCAGTCAATATGAAATACCTTTTCAAGATACCTTGAATCGGGGATGTTGTTAGAATTTGAAGGTATGAGTTCCTTCATATATGCCCACCATTTCTACAGATAGGTGTCTCTACAATTTTTCCCCATAACCTTTCGTCTTCAAGTACTATGTAAGCAAAAAGGGGTTCTGTTTACCTATCAAGGAAGATTGAGTAGTTCCTTCCTTGCCTGGATATCCGTTCATAACAAAATCTTTTCTAACCATTGTTTTTCCAACTTAGAATTGGAAATTTGTCCACATATCAATGATCCTGTCTTCTGTTTTTGTTTCTTTGAGAAATTTGATAAAGGACGAATGAATCTGTTTTGCCTTTTCCTTATTTTTCAAAAAGATATTTTTTTTCTGATGTGGGTCTGATGGCAAATGGTATAGTTCTGGCTCAAGATTTCTGTTCAATCTTTTTTGAATTCTTACCTGTCCGTCTACAATGCTTGTGGTGTATTCTCTGTCTTCCTGTGTTTCAAGGCCGTATATAAAAACCCAGCCATCTTCTGTTGTGATTGTAATCTTCTGACCACCAGGCGAACCGTTGATTATGGATGGAGCACTTACTGCGAAATTTCTTATTTTTCTGTTTTTCTCTATAAGGGGAAGCATTGATTTCCCATCTATTTCAGGGATGTCCTTAATTTCTGCAAGTTCCAGAATTGTCGCTGTAATATCGGGAACCTGAACAAATCCTTTGATTTTTCCTGATTTGATACCAGGAATATAAATCAAAAGAGGAATATGGGTTACCTCTTCATACAATGGAGCAAGTCCCTGAAAATTTTCTGTGATAATACTTTTTCCCATCAGATTATGTTCACCATGATAAAATCCGTGGTCAGTTGTGAAAATGACTGCTGTGTTTTCAAGAAGCCCGAGATCTTCAATCTTCTGGAATAATCTACCCACCCATCTGTCAACAAGAGTAACTTCTCCTGCATAGTGAGCCCTTATGTGCTGGATTTCTCTTTCTGTAAGATAATCACAGGGTCCATAAACAGGATAAATGATTTCTTCTCCGTCATAGTTTTTGTCATACATGTCCACATAATAATGGGGTGGGTCCCAGGGTTCGTGTGGGTCAAAGGTATCAATGTAAAGGAAAAACTTTTGTTTATAATTTTTTTCAAGCCATTTGCAGGACTCCCTCATTGTTTGAGCACAGAAATAATCTTCCTCTGATTTTCTGATAAAAAGGTTGTTTCGAAACATCTGTTTTACTCTTTCAGGGGTTCTGAGTTTTTTCGGGTTGCAGGGTAATTCTATTTGCGCAGGTTCTGTACATACAGGATCTCCTTCCTGTCCTCTAATTCTAATCCATGCTAAAAATCCTCTCTGATAGTTATAACCAGGCGCTGTTGTGTGCGGAGTATCAGCTACGAACATTGATAGATAACCTTTTTCTCCGAGTATTTCTGAGATTACAATTTCTTTAGATGTTAAAGGAGACCAACCGGAATAGGTGAATATAAATCTTCCGGTGAACAGGTCTCTTCTATGAGGTACAGTTGGAAAAGAGCCGATGTACGCATTTTTAA
>DYKA01000033.1:0-13468 GCA_020722805.1 Vermiphilus sp. | reverse complement strand
TGAGAATCTATCAATGAATGGCGTGCAAATCCATTTGTTTCCATAACACCCAAGATGGTCTCGTCTCAAGGTATCCGACACAATAAGAATGATATTCATCAGGACCCTCCATTTAGAGAAAAAATGACTAAATCAAAGTTTTATCAGAATACACAGGCAGACCGCAGTAAAAAGTGCAAAGAACCTTTCCGCGTAGTTTTTTGTTAAGAAACGGGGTATTTTTGCTCAGGGAACGGATGTTTTCCTTCCTGACTATCCATTCAGCATCCGGGTCAAAAATCACGCAGTTTGCCTCTGCCTCTCTGGAGATAGTGTTGGCCTTGCGTCGCAATATCCTTGCGGGTCCGGAGGTCATCTTCTCAATAATCTGGATTGGTTTCAACCCGTATTTCACAAGAGACATTACAAGTGGAAGTGCTGTTTCAAAACCAATCATTCCGAACGGTGCATGTTCAATACCAGAACCTTTTTCTTCTTCAGAGTGGGGTGCGTGGTCGGTCACTATTGCATCTATAACATTTTCTTTGATTCCTTTCACAAGTGCCCTGATATCTTCCTGTGTTCTTAAGGGTGGACTTACCTTTGCATTTGCATCGTAGTTTGTAAGGGCTTCTTCTGTTAGAACAAGATGATGAATTGCAGCCTCACAGGTTATATTTTTCAAGTGCTTTTTTGCTTCTTTTACAAGTTCCACAGATTTTCTTGTGGTGAGATGCGCAAGGTGCAATTTTGCACCAGTCAGCGCCGCCAGAGAAATATCCCTGTAAACCATTATATGTTCTGCTTCTGCAGGAATACCTCTTAATCCAAGTTTTGTTGATAAAACTCCTTCATTCATTACGCCATTTCTGGCAAGAATCTGATCTTCACTATGAGAAACAACTATTTTCTGCCATGTCTTGCTGTATTCAAGAGCTCTTCTGAATATGAGGGAATCCATAACACAGTTACCGTCATCAGAAAATCCAACCACACCTGCCTGGGCGAGTTCACCCATTGGTGAAAGGAGTTCACCTTTTCTTCCGATTGTCACAGTGCCGTAAGGCAGAACCTGGATAGGTGCCTCTCTGGATTTTTCAAAAATGTAGCCTGCAACAACCTTGTTATCTATAGATGGCTCAGTATTAGCC
The DNA here is from genome assembly GCA_020722805.1 of Vermiphilus sp. GTDB lineage: Bacteria > Ratteibacteria > UBA8468 > B48-G9 > DTJG01 > DTJG01. The sequence goes on along the minus strand of DYKA01000033.1, from coordinate 12,338 downwards.
ATACAGCAAATAGTGGTAAAACCACCTGCAGCTGCAGAATAACTACCTGAGAGAATTGTTTCTTCTTCATTTCCCGGCTCTCTCAGGTGGCAGTGCATATCAATAAGTCCGGGAAGCATCCAGAGCTTTGAGCCATCAATTGTCTTGTCTGCTTTTTTGCGGATGTTTTTCCCAACATCAGCAAACACACCACTGGATATCAAAACATCTCTTATTCCATCTGTCTCGCTGATAGGGTCTATGACATGAATGTTTCTTATCAGTATATCCATTTTGTTTTAATTTTAAACCAAAAATATTCCCTTGACAAAAAGATATTGCTGTGTATAATTAAAGTAATTATACTGAATAAGTAGAATTTAGTTATAACCACATGGAATGTAAATACTCAGTAAAGTACATTTTATTGCAAAGTACAAAGTGCAAATTGCAAAGTGAAAAACAAACTTAGCAAACAGAGTAAATTACATACGGCAAAGAAGAATAAATAATTTTAATTTTGCAGTTTACAATTTGCATTTTGCATTGAATATTTACCATGGAATTATGCTTTTTTCAACTCGCATAAGATACGGATTGAGAGCATTGATTGAACTCGGGATGAATTATGAAAAAGGGCCTGTTTTACTGAAAGTTATCAGCGATAGGCAGGATCTTTCTCTGAAGTATCTTGACCACATATTTGCCCAGCTGAAAACAAAAGGTATCATAAAAAAGATGAAGGCAAAAAAGGGTGGATACCTCCTCAACAGAGCACCTGAGAAGATTACCCTTTATGACATTATTGAAGCAATTGAAGGCGTAAGCAGGATTGAGTGTCTTGATGACCCGAGAATCTGCAAACTGGCAAGGAAATGCGGGGCAAAAGTTTTGTGGGGAAAGGTAAATGATAGAATAAATGATGTGTTTAAAAGCGTTACACTCGCTGACTTTGTGAAAGAACAGAAAAGAATACAGGAGGCATCTGAACCGATTATGTTTTCAATCTGAGATTATTATGTTTATGGAGGAAAGATGAAAACCATTCAGGAGATAAATGAAAAAATAAGGCAGGGCAAGGTGGTTGTTGTTACTGCTGAGGAAATGGTTGATCTTGTGAGGAAGAAAGGAGAAGCAAAAGCAGCAAAAGAGGTTGATGTTGTTACAACCGGTACCTTTGGACCAATGTGTTCAAGCAGCATTTATCTGAATTTTGGGCATCCTTCTCCAAGAATGAAAATTGGAGGAGGCACCTGTTTTCTGAATGGGGTTCCGGCATATACAGGACTCGCAGCAGTGGATGTTTATCTTGGTGCTACTGCAATACCTCCAAATGACCCCGGCAATCTTTTTTATCCTGGAGAATTCAGTTATGGAGGCGGACATGTTATAGAGGAACTTGTCAATGGAAAACATGTGCTTCTTGAAGCGACTTCACACGGTACAGATTGTTATCCAAGAAAACATCTGAAAACATACTTTTCATTAAAAGATATTAATGAAGCAGTTCTTTTTAATCCACGAAATTGCTACCAGAACTATAATGTGGCAGTCAATTCTTCAGAAAAAATACTGTATACCTATATGGGTGTGCTTAAACCAAACTTTGGGAATGCGAACTTTTGTTCTGCGGGAATACTTTCGCCTCTTTTGAGGGACCCTGAATACCGTACGCTTGGCATAGGTACAAAAATATTCCTATGCGGTACCTGCGGTTATATTGCATGGCACGGAACACAGCATAATCCATGCGTTGAGAGAACCCCTGACGGAATTCCAAAGCGTCCCGCAGGAACTCTTGCTGTTATCGGTAACCTGAAGATGATGAGCGGAGAGTTTGTCAGAGGAGCATCCTTTGTGGGGTATGGAGTTACACTTGTTGTCGGTATCGGTATCCCGATACCTGTTGTTGATGAAAAGATTGCATTCTGGTGCGGGCTTCCAGCCGAAAGAATGTATGCACCTGTTGTTGATTACAGTACTAGCTATCCGCAGAGAAAACCAGACATTCTTGGTGAAGTCAGTTATGCTGAACTTTTCTCTGGAAGGATAAAACTGGGCAGCAGAACAATTTCTACTGGTTCTCTTTCAAGTTTTTTCATGGCGAGAAAAATCGCAGGCATTCTTAAAGGATGGATTGCTGACAGAAAATTTGAACTGACAGAACCAGTGGCAAGTTTGCCCGGTAAAGAGTCAGGAATCCATTTTAAGGGGCTTGAAACAAAGGAGAAACACCAATGAAAATAAGTGAACGGGTGGTCTTGAGATTTCCAAAGGAACTCGTTGACAAACCAACAATCTCAACCCTTGTTAGAAAATATAACATTGAATTCAATATACTTCAGGCACAGGTTTTGCCACAGAAAGAAGGACTGATGGTTGTTGTGTTTACGGGTGAGGAGAATACTGTAAAAGAGGCATTGAAGGATCTAAAAAATCAGAATATTTCTCTGCAAAAGCTGAAGCAGGATATTATTAAAGATGAGAAAATTTGCACACACTGCGGTGTATGCATTGGTCTTTGCCCAACAGGTGCATTTTACTATGATAAGGATTCCAAAAAAGTAATTTTTGATTATGAAAAATGCATTACCTGCATGGTTTGTGTTAAGGGTTGTATGGTAAAAGCAATAAAAGTTAAGTTTTAACAACTGAAAGGATATGGATATGATTTATCTTGACCACAATGCAACAACTCCATGTGCACCGGAGGTTGTTGAAGAAATGAAAAGGTGGCATACTGAGATGTTTTTTAATCCATCTTCAATTTATAGCCCTTCCCAGGAAGCCAGAAAAGCGGTTGAAGACGCAAGGGGAAAAATCGCCAGATTTCTTGATGCCTTGCCTGCGGAAATTATCTTTACATCAGGCGGTACAGAGAGCAATAATATCGCTCTTACCGGAACTGCGCTTGCAATGCGAAACAAAGGTAATCATATAATAACATCTTTGATAGAACACCATGCTGTATTGAACACCTGTAAATTTCTTGAAAAACAATTTGGTTTTCAAACAACATATCTTCCTGTGGACAGATACGGAATTGTTGATCCTGGTGATGTGAGAAAAGCAATCACAGAAAAGACGATTCTTATTTCAATAATGGCTGCAAACAATGAAATTGGTACCATAGAACCCATTGAAGAAATCGGAAAAATTGCAAGGGAATACAATATCACATTTCACTGTGATGGGGTTCAGATTGCGGGCAAACTTCCTGTATCAGTGAAAAAACTGAATGTTGATTTTTTCTCTATTTCTGCTCATAAATTTTACGGTCCAAAAGGAATTGGCGCTCTTTATGCAAGAAAGGGCGTTCGTTTCAGACCCATTACATATGGAGGACATCAGGAAAAAGGATTAAGACCCGGGACAGAAAATGTACCTGCAATTATCGGTATGGCAAAGGCATGTGAGATTGCTAAAAATTCTATGTTTGAGGACGCATCCAGAGAAAAAATACTCCGGGATGAACTTGAGAAGCGACTTGTGGAAAAAATCCCCGAGATTCAGGTAAACGGCCATCCTGAAAAGCGGCTCTATAACACATCAAACATATGTGTAAAATATGTTGAAGGGGAAAGTATGCTTCTTCACCTTGATTTTGAAGGGATATGTGCATCATCGGGTTCTGCCTGTACATCCGGCTCCCTTGAACCATCGCATGTACTTCTTGCTCTCGGGATTACCCCCGAAATTGCGCACGGTTCGTTGAGATTCAGTCTTGGCAGGGAAAATACAATGGCTGATATTGAAAAGGTCTCTGAATTACTGCCAAAAATAGTTGAAAATCTAAGAAAAATGTCCCCATTTTGGAATAAAAAATAGGAAAAATCTTGGATGATATTGTAAAAGAAATAATAATGCTGAAACAGGAAAAAGATGCAGTGATCCTTGCCCACAACTATCAGATTCCTGCGATACAAGATATTGCTGACTTTGTGGGTGATTCACTTGAACTTGCAAAGAAGGCAAGAGAGGTTGACTCAAGTATTGTTGCGTTCTGCGGCGTGAGGTTTATGGCAGAAACAGCAAAGATTTTGAATCCGGATAGGAAGGTACTGCTTCCTGCCTTTAATGCGGGATGTCCTCTTGCTGACATGGCAAAAATTGATGACGTGCTTGAAATGAAAAAAAGGTATCCTGATGCTTATGTTGTCTCCTATATCAATACATCAGCAGAGGTGAAATCAGTAACAGATGTTTGCTGTACATCCTCAAACGCAGCAACAGTAATAAGGAATGTGCCGGCTGAAACAGTAATCTTTTTGCCTGACAAAAATCTCGGTTATTTTGTACAGAAGGCAAAACCTGAAAAGAAATTGATTTTATGGGATGGATACTGCTATGTTCACAGAATGTTTACCCTTGAGGACCTCAAAAAGGCAAGGGAAAAATATCCTGCGGCAGAAATTCTTGTTCATCCAGAATGCAACCCTGAAGTTCAGGACAATGCCGATTTTGTTCTTTCAACATCAGGAATGCTGAAAAGGGCACATGCATCAGAAGCAAAGACCTTTATTATAGGAACAGAAGAAGGGTTGATACACAGATTGAAAAAGGAAAATCCTGACAAGGAGTTTTTTTCCCTCGGTGCTTCAAGGGTCTGTTTCAATATGAAGAAAACCACTCTTGAACTGTTGAGGGATTGTCTGAAAAACGAAACCAACGAGATTACCCTGCCCCAGGATATTATGGAAAAGGCACGAAATTCTGTTGAGGCGATGATTAGATACATATAAACCACGGAGAAAAAATGTACACTGAAAAACTGCTTGACCACTTCAGGAATCCAAGAAACATGGGAAGGATTGAAAATGCTGATGGAATCGGTAAAGTTGGAAATCCTGTTTGCGGGGATGTTATGTGGATATACATCAGGGTTAAGGATAACAGAATAGAGGACATCAAGTTTGAAACATTCGGCTGCGGTGCGGCAATTGCAACAAGTTCAGTCATAACAGAACTTGCAAAAGGGAAAACCATTGAAGAGGCAGAAAAAATTACAAATCATGATGTGATTGATGTTCTTGAGGGACTGCCGCCGCTCAAAAAGCATTGTTCTCTTCTTGCAGAAGAGGGGCTTCATGCAGCAATAGAGGACTACAGAAAGAAACAGAATTCACAAAAGGAAAGGGGGAGTTGATGAGTTCAAATGAAGAAATAAAGGCAAAGATTGAAGAGGCGTTGAAAGATATACGATCCTTTCTTCAGGCAGAAGGCGGCGACTGTGAGTTGATAGATGTTAAAGATGGTGTGGCGAAGGTGAAACTGACAGGAACCTGTGCCGGCTGTCCATTTGCGGAACTGACCCTGAAGATGAGGGTTGAAAAAATCATCAAAGACCGTGTTCCAGAAATTAAAGAAGTGGTGAATGTTGGATGAAGACATCAACAGAAAAAAAAGGAATCTTGAAGAAATACTGAAAAAAGCAGGGAGAATTCTGATTGCCTATTCAGGCGGGGCTGACAGCACATTTCTATTAAAATCTGCTGTTGAATGTCTCGGGTCTGAGAATGTAGGTGCTTTTATTGAAAAAGCAGAACTTTACCCTGATTCAGAGATTGAGTTTGCAAGAAAGTTTGCTGAGTCCCTTGACGTAAAGGTTTTTGTTTTTTCTTCAAAAAAACTGTCAGACAAAAAATTTTCAAAAAATCCTGAAGACCGCTGTTTTTATTGTAAAAAAGATTTGTTCTCAAATATGGCTGAAATTGCAGTAAAAAACAACTTTGATGTTATTGCTGACGGTTCAAATCTTGATGATCTGTCTGACTATAGACCCGGCAACCGCGCAAAGTCAATCTATAATGTTATTTCACCACTTCAGCAGGCGCATTTAGGGAAAAAAGATATCAGAATTCTTTCAAAGAAAATGCGGCTTCCGACATGGAATAAGCCCCAGATGGCGTGCCTTGCCTCAAGGATTCCATACGGCGAAAAAATAACAAAATCGCGGCTCAAAAGAGTTTTGCTTGCTGAGGAATACCTGAGAGAACTTGGTTTCAACACAGTTAGAGCAAGGGATTATAACAAATTGTGCAGGATTGAGGTTTGTGTTTCTGACATGAAAAAGTTTTTAAAATTCAGAAAAAATATAGTTGAAGCATTAAAAAAAATTGGCTACAAATACATCACTCTTGACCTTGAGGGATACACCACAGGCAGTATGAACAGGGTAATTAAACCTTAATAATCGTTCGTAAATACTCAGTAAAGTACATTTTATTGCAAAGTGCAAAGTGAAAAACAAACTTAGCAAACAGAGTAAATTACATAAGGCAAGAAGAATAAATAATTTTAATTTTGCAGTTTACAATTTGCATTTTGCATTGAATAGTCAGTAAACGGTGTTTACTGGCTATTTACAATCGTTCAAGCCAATGGAAATAATTATTGGAATTTTCAGAGAGACCTGGAATCTTTTTTTTCAGATGAGCGTGTATCTTGTCCTTGGTTTTATTGTTGCAGGTTTTATCCATATCTTTCTGAAACCAGAAACTGTCTTCAGACATCTTGGAATGCCTGGAATTTTTTCTATTGTTAAAGCGGTATTATTCGGTGCACCACTTCCTCTTTGTTCTTGTGGGGTTATTCCATCAGCAGCATCTTTATATAAATCAGGTGCAAGCAGAGGGTCTGTGATTGCGTTTTTGATTTCAACTCCTACAACAGGCATTGATTCAATATTTGCAACATACGGACTGCTTGGCGGTATATTCATGTTTTTTAGAATAATCGCTACCATTGTGATTGGATTTGCTGCAGGAATTATCATTGATGTTTTTTCAAAAGAAAAAATCTTCTCTGAAAAACAATTGGATGGAAAAAATTTTCTTTGTTCAGATTCAACCATAGTCGGCGGTTTGAAATATGCTTTTATAGAATTATACGGTTCTGTTGCTAAATGGATATTCTGGGGCGTTTTGATAGGAGGAATAATATCATACCTTGTTCCTGAGGCATTTGTATCAAGATATTTCAATAACAGATACATTACATACTTGCTGATGGCTGCAGTCGGAACACCACTTTATGTTTGTGCAACCGGTTCAATACCAATTGCTGCATCTCTGGTAGCAAAAGGGTTAAGTCTTGGTGCAGGTCTTGTTTTTCTCATAGCAGGACCAGCAACAAATACTATAACTATGCTTTTTGTCGGTAAAACACTCGGAAGAAAAGGTTTCATTATCTACATCATATCCATTATTATTGGAGCGATTTTCTTTGGCTGGCTTCTTGATATGATTGCGGGAAGTTTTAGTATCAGCATTTCAGAAATTTCTCATAGACACGAACGTTTTTCTGTGATTTCATATATTTCATCTTTTGTATTGATAATCTTTGCTATTAATTCTGGTATTGCTGCAATCAAACAGAAATTCATCACCAGAAAAATGGGAAATTGTTTTGTATTTAGTGTCCCTGATGTTTCCTGCGCGAACTGTGAAAAAAAAATTAAAAAGGTTCTTTCTTCTGTTGATGAAATAAAATCAGTAGATGTTGACCTGAAAAGGAAAAAGGTCAGGATATGTTCTACCTCTGACAACACAGAAAAAATAAAGGAAATACTTGCATCTGTTGGCTATCCTGTTTCAGAGTAACCCTTTCAAATGTGGTCAAGGTACCACCAGTAAAATTGCGATGGAAGACATTTTTTCAAGCAGTCAGGTGCTTCATTTACAAGTGGTCCAAAAAGTATTCTTACCCATTTTTTTTCGTCAAACTCAATTACCTTTTTGTTTCCATCAGGTTTTCCGTATAACTGTTTTGTTTCAATTATCTTAAGAAAGCAGTCGCACTGAAAATTCCTGCCAAACAAAAAATCAACAGTGTCCTTGAAAGAAAGAATTTTAATCATGAAAAACGGTTCAATTCTGAACCCTCCAGCATGATTCAGTAAAATGCCTGATTCTTGAGTATTGCCAGGAAAATATAAGTTTATCACGGTCATATTCCATCTTTTCAATAATGAATAAATCAGGGAACACCAGAGATTTTTATCCCCGCCGATTTCTACAATCTTTCTTTCAATCCTTTCGCCTATGGCAACAGCATATGCGAAACCATTTTTGTTTTCTGTGTAATAAAGCTGTGTATGTATTTTTTTATTGAACAATTTCTCAAGCCAGACTGTTTTTCTTTCAACCCAGCAGGAGAATTCTTCATGCGTCTTTTTTATTTTTTCAAGGATTCGTGCAGAGCCCTCGTATCTGAAAATGGGGACTGATTCTGTTATACCTGATTTTTCAAAAGACCTTTGACTAAATGTCAAAACCAGATTTGAGCCGCATGTTTCATATCCCCAGAAATTATAGCGCTGTCTGTCTCCGCCGAGTATTGAAAATGAATAATTTCTCTTTTTCATCTCGTCAATACAAAAGTCCATCAGGACCCTCATATACCCCTTGTTTCTAAAGTCAGGGTGTGTTGATACGCTTCCTATGCCGCCGATGGTTGTTTTCCTGCCATTGATGAAAACTACCTGAGGATAGATACTTACAAGCGATGCAATTCTATTGCCCTGCTTTATAACAAAGGCATTATTATAATCTATTGTTTCTTTTGAGAGAACCTGGGGGTAATTCAGGTAGAAAAAGCCCTTTGAATGATCATAGGACTCTTCAAGAAAATGCATCAATTTATCAAATTCCTTCTTTGACGGATTTTCAATCTTAACCATTCTGGCTCCTTTCAATTTGCAATAAGCCCATGTTTTGCATTTGTTTTAAGCGTGGCAAGATAATTTTCCTGCTTCTTTTATCTCTCAATCACAAATTCCATATTTGGCACACGTTAATTCTTTTTCCAGAGAAGAGTGTTTCTCAGGTTTTCAAAATTAGGTTCAAATTTCCAGTCATTCATGTTTGTCCTTTTTCATTTGAACAATTGTGTAAGGACCGTCCGGAATAACAGCAATTTCTGTATTTTCCCCATATTGATTGTATGCCTCTGAAAGGGCTTGATCAATATTTGCAAATGGTACACATCTGCACAGTTCTGCATCCTGTTTTGAAAGACGTGAGATAAGAAATATACGTGCCCTTTCCAGTATATGCACCAGAGGTTGCACTCCCCACTGAACATCAAGAAAACAGCCTGGTTGTTTTATTTTTTCCATAAATTGCTCAGGTGTTTTCATTTCTAAAAGAAGTTTTCTAAAATTTTCACTTCCAACTCCATCGCGGCACTCTGATACACATATTATTATTCCGCTGTCTTCAATTATTTCAAGTGCAGCAATCATCCCTTTAACTGACTGGTAAAAATCTATATCAAGGGGATATCCGCCGTTTGTTGTTATAACAATCGGATATTTCCTATTTGCGTAACAGGTGCTTGTTTTCCTGCAGAATTCAACTCCTGCAAGAAATGCCTTTTCAAGTTCTCCGGAGAAAACACCTGTGATTTCCTTGTTTTTGTTGATGGTTACATTAACAATAAAGTCAACACCTGCCCTTTTTGCAAATTCAGTAGCAAAGATATGACAGGGATTATTTTCAAGATTCCCTGGTTTTGTATAAGGCGATTCAAGAAACTCAAACCCGTGGAATATTTTTATTGATTCTATTCCTGCAATTCCAGGGCATACTCCCTTTCTTCCACCAGAAAAGCCTGCAAAGAAATGCGGTTCAATCATTCCTGTGATAATTTTCAAATCAGATTCAAGATATCTTCTGTTAACATAAAAATTTTCTCCCAGATGGATTAGCATTGAATTGTCTGTTGCACTGTGGTCAAATACCGGAAATCTTTCCAGAATATCTTTACCCGCAAGTTCCAGTTTTTCATTATTTGTTGTTGGCCTGTGTGTGCCATTGCCGATAAGAATAAAAATACTTTTCTCATTAACACCAGCGTTTATCAACTCTTTAATTAACTTCAGTCAGAATGATTTTGTTTGGAACTGCCCTCGTATGGTCAGATATAACAATACAGATATTCTTCGGTTTTTTCCTTTTTACAATATCATACAGGCATGAACAACCATAGGGGTTTTTCAGTGATTGCATTATCTGTTCTGATGGATTTTCTAATGATTTCGCAAAACGAGGTTCAAATACAGTGATATTTTTTTGCCGTTCAATCTCAATAAATCCCCTTCCGTAAGGGAGAAATATATTCATCTATTAAAAAGGAAGTTCAAACTGTTTGTATTTGAAATTTTAATTCTCTTTTGCTCTGAAAGGTACATAAGCGCTGAAATTTCATCTTCATATGTACCCTTCAACCAGACCTTCACATAGGAATTTTTGCCTGTTCCCTGTTTTCTTCTTGCAATATAAGAATACGCAGGTGTATCTGTTCCCCAGACGATTGTGTCAGGGAATGCCTCAACAAGAGCACGCAGGACTTTTCTATGGTCATTGTAATCAGCATCAAATCTTTGTTGTGGGGGGGCAGCAATAGGATTGTTTTCTCTAGCAAGTTCAACCTGAATTTTCAAAGCAGATGTATCCACCCAGACATTTTCCATCTGGTCTGCCAGTTTAAGAAAATTTTTTTCAAAGCCAATGCAGTGAGCAAGGCAGAACCTCACATCAGGATTTTTTTCAACAACCTTAAAAACGAGTCTTGTGTGCGAAAAATTCTCAACCGGATGAACGGTTGTATGGATTAGAAATGGCCAGCTTCTCTCTTTTGCCAGGTCAATAAACGGTTTTCCCTCTTGAAGTAAGCCGAGAATGCTTGACTGACAGGCAACAGGAACAATCTTTATCCCATATATTTTATATTTTTTTTCAAGTTCAAGAATGTTTTTTACTTGTTTCTTAATAAGCCTCACAGGATCCACAGAAACAAAAGGAAGAAACCTTCCTTTGTACTCAGGACAAAATTCATACACTTCCTTCAGAAGAAGTTCATTCTCAATAGCATAGGGTACTGGTGAGATGGGTTTTTTTGCAGGCTTGCATATTCCCTTTTTCAGACAAACAGGGTCAAAAAAAAGGTCAGGCGCAAAAGGAAAAACAACATTCACATCAACACCATATTTTTCCTGTCTAAATGCAATCCCTTCAATGGTCGCTGCGTAAGGATATTCCTGGCACATATATGCCTTCAGGGAAACACCGGCATGTGAATGTATGTCAATGATTTTTTTAAGAAAATTTTCTTTCATTTATTTTTCCGGAAACTGTATTGGAATCCTTCTTTCATTTGTTTCTGTTTTATAGTCCTCTGCAACACTGCCTGAAAGGGTTAATTCACTGTTGAGAATTTGAAGGATGCTTGCAGGAACAAGGGGTGTTACAGGGCCATGCGCTGCAAGACGGGAGATAAACCTTTGCCAGGAAACATCACCGTAAGAAAAGCCATTCCAGAAACTGACGAGTTTTGAGTTTTTCAGGTCTCTCGGACCGATTGTTGCTGCCTTTGGCGGGCACGCTGCAATATCTCCAGAACAACCCGCGTCGGCAAACAAACTGTTCTGGCATAGTGTTATTGGATGAAGGTCAACTATTCTTGAACCCAATTCAAGATATCCATTGATATCATTTACGTAGTCAACGCCGATATGCGGTTCAAAAAATGCAATGTGTCCGCACCATCCAATCCCGCCATAGCAAATATCTGCGCCTCCAAGGTCCTCAATCATCTTGCTGTAATACTTCACATTTTTCGTACTCGGGAAATGTACTTGTTTTTCGGGCATTCTCAATTCTGGTTTTATGCGATTGAAAAAATCATGCCACATCCAGTATTGAAATCCACCTTTCCACTCTTTCGGTGCGGTATTTCCATTTTCATCAGCATATTCGTCCATATTAAATGTATAAACATGTTTGCAGGAAATATTCAATTGATTAATAATCTCAGCCACAAGTGCATACTGTGGATTTGGAGCGGGTAGAATTATCACATGTTTTCTTCCTTCTTCAAGGGCTTTTTTTATTCCTCTGACAATATGGAGCGCCCAAGCAAAGACAAATGCCGTCTGGTCTTCTATGACCCGAATCTTGAAATTCTTGTTCGGATGCTTGCAGATGTCTTTTTTTCTGATTTTTCTCACCTTTTCAATAACCCCTGTGTCCTTGAATGGCAGAAACTCTGCTGGCTCAAACCTGAAGTTCTCAGTCATAACAACGCCTCCTTTATAAAACTGCATTATTTTTTTGTAAGTTTAATAAAACATATTTTGAGTTTTCAGTCAAAGAATTGTATGAGCGTAGATAGCGCTTTTTGATACTTATTCACATATTCAATTGGAGTAATATGTCCGGGTACCTTATGAGGCCTATTAAAATTATAATAGATTAAATACTCAGTGAGATTCCCTATGTAGTTGAACGTAAATCCTTACTGGAGCCCGTTATGTGTAGGCACAAAGATTAACTACCAGGCACAAAGGCACTAAGGCA
>DYKA01000032.1 GCA_020722805.1 Vermiphilus sp. | reverse complement strand
CATGTCCCTAAACATACACAAAAAAGTAATCCTTTCTTTGCCATTTTAACCTCCTTATTTTTCTCCAAAATAACTTATTGCTCCAAAATCACAGGCACCTTTCTGACATCCTCTGCAAAAAGTTACACAGGCGTCAGGATTAACTACTTCTGCCTTACCATCTTCTCCTTCTGCCAGTATCCCATGGGGGCAAAACTCCACACACTTCAAGCATCCGGTACATTTTTCCTTATCAATTATTGAATACCAATCCTTAGACATTTTTCACCCCTTTTCTTTATTCAACAAATACTTCAGCAACAGTATAACCAGCATCTTTTAAGATACTTATAAGTAGTTTTCTTCTTTCTGCAAATTTAGTAGAGAATAATTCTTTACATTTCATTACATTTGTTTCTTCCTCTGATAGTTTGACTGCAAAGGCAAGCCAACTCTTCTCTCCACATTCTTTACAATTTGTCCCAGGTAGGAGTTTGTAAATATCCAGTGCTTGAAGTTTCAGTCTTCTCTCAAAATTAGGTTCAATTTTATCTCTATTTTCATCACAATAATTCAAGAGTCCTTTAACCCAATCTATAATTTTTCTTGCATCATCTTCATCAATTATTTTTCCTCCAGCAATTTGACGGGGATGAATAGTAATTAACCTGCCTTCTTTTCTTATAGTTAAAGTATGGCCGTTATGGTTGTATATTGCACCTTTTAATATTGAATTAAGGTATGGCAAAAGTTCAGATACATCTCTATCTATAGATGCAATAAATCTGATTTTATTCGGGTCAGCCAGACACGGCAATATATGTTCAATTACTATATCTTTTACGAACATTTTATATCTCTGGTGGTAAAACTTTTTTATCCGGTTTTTCAGTCAAAAGTTACTTTACAATGCGACTTTTCTCTCTTTTTAAATTCCTTATTCAGTTTTTTCACAAATTCAAGGACTGATTCTTTATCTTCATCCATAGCAATTCTTTCAATCTCCATCTGTTGTCTAAGTGTACATACTACAATTTTCTCGGACATTTTTTATTTTGCTGGCTCAATTTCACCGTTTTTTTCAATCTCTCTCTATCTTTCTTCACAATTTCTTCATCATTAAGCCAGTTGGTCAATAATTCATTTAAACTTTGGTTGTATTCATTAATTTTTTTGCGATTAATTGAATAATATATCCATACTCCATCCCGTCTATCTTTAACCAGACCTGCATCTTTCAAAGGCCCCAAATTTCTTGATGCCCTTGATTGTGAAATATCTAATGCCTGCATAATTTCACAAACACAAAGTTCATTCCTCGCCTCTAAAATTTTCAAAATCCTCAATCTTGTTTCATCTGACAGTGCCTTGAATATTTTAATTAATTGTCTCATTTTATATTCCTATATTCGCATAAACACATATATTATATTCAAAAAAAATTAAATGTCAAATCACTGGTAGTAAACTTCAAACTGAGATTAACCATACTGAGTGCCATTTCACACCAGAGCAACTTGTGCACTGGGATGGATTTTATTAAATCCTCCTCAATCCCCGAAAAATCCCCCTTTAGTTCCCCTTTATAAAGGGGGGAATGTGGAGGATTTATGAAAGGGGGAAAACAGAGGGGGATTTCAAAAAGTTTCATAGAACTCCAATTTGAGATAAACTATACACGTGAATAAAATTGAACTGTTTCAGACACTCAATTTCAGGTGGAGAGAGTTCAGTCACTTTGACGAGAACAACTGGATTAATCTTGCAAAGCTCGGGTACAGGAAATATTCTGAGTTTGACCAGCCCTCTGGTAGATGGCAGATTTTTCTGCTTGAGAAAAAACCAGAAGTTGAGTTGCGTGATGGCTGCCAGCCAATTCGGTTTTTCTTTGCGATATTCTCCGGTAAAAATTCTAACAAGCAGTTTCCAGTGTCAGGCATAGCAGAAGACCTTGAAGAACTGGTGTCCGGTCTTAAACTGGTTTCTTCGATTGTATTCTCAAAAGAATTACAGAGTCGAAAAAAACTATTAAGATTCCCGCAGGCATTGAATACCGAGAATGCACAGGATTATGGTTATATCAGGGGTCTTGTAGCTGGTATCATCTTGATGCTCATTGACATAATTCCATGGAGTATAGGAGGTTTCAGGCCTCGCGGTATTCTGAACATGTTTCTTGATTACACGAGGATTCTCTACTATGGAACCCCCGGTTTTGCTATTATTGTTGGGATGGCTGCCATCGGTATTTATTTTACTGTGTTGTTCATACTCATACCGATCGCCTGCGGGAACCTCTATGTTTTCAGGGCGCGAAAAGCCTTCAGAAAACTGGCTGAACTTTTGCCTGACTTTTTGTTTGAATGCGATTTCGGCAGGGATGCAGAGCAGTCGTTGAATGACCAGTACCAGAAATGTATTGAAAACGTCAAGAAAGACGAGACTTATCGCAGGGCGCTTGCCTGCTGGAATAATCTTAAAAAGCAGGATTTCATTGAATTGTATGAGATCCTGACGAGCGGGCTTTGCACAGCAGAAAATCTGTATGATGTTCTATCCAGAATAGCAGAAAATTGCCAGACCTTTGATCTCAAAAAGTTTTTGAAGATTATGACGAATGTATCACGAGGAAATATGGAGATTATCATAAAGATGTCAGACAAACAGGAGGAAGCATAATGTGTATGAAATTCATAACTGACAGGATTTTAAGATTGTTGTTTTTTCCTTTAATTTTTTGTATCTGCTGCTTTTCACAAAACAAGAATGATAGGTTCATAGAGTGCGAAATGTTTCCGGTTCCTGAGTTTGCACATAATGGCAGTGGCTACACTGCTATTGAAGCCGGCCTTGATGGAAATATTTATGTAGGCACTGCATATTATGGCTCAAGCGCTCATCTTGTAAGGTTCAATCCAAAGACAAAAAAATGGGATGATATTATTGATGCTCACAGGATTACCAGGGAAACAGGAACAGGCCTTGATTCACAGAGTAAGTTTCATGCGAAAATCCTTGTTGACGCTGATGGAATCGTATGGGCTGCAACAAAACAGGGCAATGAAAATTTTGTTGACAGGCCTGAGTTCGGAGAAAGTTCTACTGGCTATCCTGGCGGCCACCTTTTTTCTTTTGACCCGAAGACAAATAGGGTTATTGACCACGGGATATTAAGAAAACAGGAAGGAATTATGGGGGGGTCTATTGACAGGAAAAGAAAAAGAATCTACTACTGGAGCGACCCGAAACAGCATTTTTTGATATATGACATTGAAACAGGGAATTTGAGAGACCTTGGAACAACTGGTGGCTATCCAAGATACACTGCCATTGATAATTACGGAAGGGTTTTTGGCACAGGAAGACCCGGTATTATATGGATGTACGACCCGCTCACAGACAGGTTATACGACCTCGCGGTAAAACTTGAAGGTCCCGGAAAATACGTAGACCCTTATGCTATGGTGATTTCAAAGGATGGAAGGAAAATTTTTGCCTGCGCAATTGGCGGTGATTATGTTATGGAATTTGACCTTGCATCAATTAGATTCACTGACAGAAGACCAGACACAGACGGATCCATTGTATGCAGGCATCCTGCACCCTCTGGACCAGAAGGCGTCAGGGGGGGCGATCAGCATGCAGGAGTACTTGGAAAGGATGGTTGTTTTTATTATCCAAATGTTGCGAATAGAACGCCATATCTTATGAAATATGACCCTGAAAAGAAAAAAACAGAATGCATCGGAATTATGCAGATCAAGGGACAACCGGATTTTAAGCCTCTGTATGCCCAGGGAGCGTGCGTGGTTAATGATGGAACAATCTATATGATGTTTATCTCTGCAGGTGGCGGCAAAATGATGCCTTACTCAATAGTCAGGTTCCAGAGGTTGAGTGCAAATAGAACTTTATGGAGGTAATAATGGTCAGCAACAGAACAGTTTTGAAATCAGTTTATCTTGTGTCTTTTTTTCTTTTTGCATGTCTGAGAACTCTTGCCGCTGATTCGCTGAATTTTTCATTGAAAATTACAAACCTTCCCTTCCCGCCCTATCAAAGAACCGTTGCGAAGCTGATTGCGGCAGATACCGGGCTGATTTATGGAATTATACCTGACTCTTCATATTCAAAAGGCAGGATATTTGTCATTGATAGAGAAAACAACATCCACTCTGTTAGTCGCCTGCCTGATGATATCCTTCAGGTTGACAGTGTAATCTTCAATTCTGACATTACGTGGACATGGGACAGAACACTTACAAAAATTATTACCCTTGATAATTCAGGAACCCTGAAGGTGTATGAAAAAGATGGTTTTGAAACAGAAATAGCAAGAATATCAGGAACAAGGCCATATGAAAAAAATGGCTATCAGATATCCCGTGCATTTGCAATTGACAGACAGGGGAATGTATATACTGCTGGCAAGAACGGTTTTCTATTCAGATACAATCCTGTAACAGGAAAACTTGACAAACTTAAACTGCAGCTGCCCGCTGGAAGAGGTAGAGAAGCATGGGCATCCCTTGACGCAGCAGCAATTTCAGAAAATGGGAAATTATATCTCGGGACATTTGATGGATACATTATTGAATTTGACCCTGCAACCGGCACAATGATAAACCTCGGGAAACCCTTCAGGCAGCAGAGAATTCAGGCACTTGTCTATGTCAATGGCCTGGTCTTTGGAGTTGGTGGGGAGACAGACGGGATTCCCAGGTGGTTTATTTATAATCCTTCAACGAGAAGTTTTGAGATTGGTGGAACACTCAAAACAGAAGATAATAAACTGATTTTTGAGCCAGTTACTTGCCTGGTTATAACACCTGAAAATACAATCTACGGTAGTTTTTCTGGAAGATTGGGTAACCTCTTTCTGATTGAGCCCAAAAAATGAAAAGATATTTATTATTACTGTTGCTTTTTCAGTTATCCTTGATTTGCAGCGCTTCAGAAATTCTATCAAAAAAGATTGCGATTGTTGATACCCCTAATACATGGATGCACGATTTCAATACAGCCTTCTGCTGTGGTAAATCAGAACTGAAAAACACTGTACTTTATCAGGATGAGGAAGGCCAGACCCATTACACAAACATTGAGAGAATCGG
Source organism: Vermiphilus sp. (assembly GCA_020722805.1). Lineage (GTDB taxonomy): Bacteria > Ratteibacteria > UBA8468 > B48-G9 > DTJG01 > DTJG01. Next base: position 12,102 of record DYKA01000032.1, on the reverse strand, counting down.
AAATGGTGTAATTGCAAAAAAGCAATTCTTTTTGAAAAATTCAGTTTGTGAAAAGGCACAGCTTTTTGCATTTCATGCATCAGGTCTGGAACTTTTCTGTAATGGGAAAGAACTGAAAACAGGGAAAACACTGACATCAACAGGATGGTATGTCTGGGATATCCCCCCGGGACTTTTGAGAAAGGGACTGAATGAATTTGTGTTTAGCGGAAAGGGCACGCTTGTGATAGAGCCTTCCCTGTTTCCAAACCGTTCTGCAAGGTCTCTCAACAATGGCCAGGAATGGAATTTTGACAATCTTGGTGTAAACAACGGAGATGGTGAATACCTTGTTCGCCTTCGGCTGCAGCCGCATCCGGAAAAAGGAATTATTACAAGCAATGTTTATGACTTGCTGTATGCCGCAGACACCAGAAATATCCATGGTGTTTTTACTTCAGCTGAGAATCTCCGGCTTGTGTGCAGGGGCAATATACCCTCTGGAACAAGCATATCATTCGAATATCGCAGTGGTACAAGTTTGTTGTATTCCCCGGATAAATGGAGCAAATGGAATAACCTGAAAAAAGTCGGGAAAACATGGATTATTGATACATCGCTAAAAAATAGGTTCCTTCAGATCCGTGCAGTGCTCACAACAGTATACCCTGAGAAAACGCCATTCATTGAGCAAATCTCAATCTCGGGAGATGTCAGATTTTCTGACGTCCCTGAAAACCTGAAGGTGGTTTATTTTGACAGGCACGATATTGTCGCCACAAGCATTCCCTTTACCTATCAGGAGCCAACGTATAGAACGAAAGCACTGCGAGAAAAGTACAACCTTGACGATGTTATCAAGGATGGAAACACCGAATTTGAAAAGTTTGTATTGCTCAGAAACTGGGCAAGACACACTGCTGTTAAAGGATGGGACTGGGGAACAGGGATGTGGTGTCCGCCGTGGGATGCCCTGATTATCCTTGCTACTAATAAGCAGCCCTCTGCCTTATGTATGTGCACGCATTACTCAACAATTTTTACCCAGTGCGCAATCTCCCTGGGTTTCACTGCAAGACAGGTAATTTTAGATCATCACTGTGTTGCTGAAATCTGGAGCGATCAGTTTAACAAATGGATACTTATGGACACAGGAAATTCACAGAACCCTGAAATGAACTGCCATCTGGAGCATAATGGTATTCCCCTTAATGCTCTTGAGATCAGAACACTGTGGAAGACAGGGAAGGGAGATGAAATAAAATTTGTCTACGCAAACCAGTCTGGTATCACCCAGAAAGAAAGGGATGACTTTGAATCTTCCTATCTCAAGAACTTTCGTAGATTTGCAATTCCCTTAAGAAACAATTTTCTCGGCAATCCCTTTCCCGGAGAACTTGAACAGGGAATGAGCAACTATTACTGTGACAGATATCTCTGGTGGGAAGACACACAGGAACCTGTTGAATCTCCTGAATATGGAAAAACAAGCAACAGGGCTGGAGATTTTTACTGGACTCTGAACAAAACCTTTATTGACCTTGTCTGTCAGGAAAAGGACTTAATCAGCGTTTCTCTCTGCAATAATGCTCCGGCTTTCTCACACTATCTTATCAGCGTTGATGGTGGCAAATGGACAAGGTCTACTGAAAATTTCCAGTGGAAGATTCATTCTGGTGTGAATGAACTTCAGGTGAAGGCAGTAAACTTTTTTGGACTTGAATGCCCGGTTTCAAAGGCAATAATTGAAAAAGCATTTTAACCTGTTTCAAGAAGACAGCAACTTTCAACATGCGTTGTATGAGGAAACATATCAACAGGCACAACCTTTTTCAGAACATACCCATTTCCAGTCAATATTGAGAGATCTCTTGCAAGCGTTGCTGGATTGCAGGATACATAAATAATCCTTGCAATTCTCAGCTGTAGAATACGTTTTATTGCTCTGTTTGTGAGACCACCCCTTGGCGGGTCAACAACAAGCAAATCAAATTTCTTTTTGTCCCGAGAAATCAAGGACAAAAATTCCTCTGATGTCTGGCAATGAAAATTACAATTTTTGATATTGTTTGTAGCACAATTTTCTTCCGCAGTAGAGATATTTGCGCTGTTATTATCCACTCCAACAACATTTCCCGCTTTTTGGGAAAGGAAAATCTCAATTGCACCGCTGCCACAAAAAAGTCCGAGTATTGATGGTAGAGAATCGGATTCTATCATATTTTCAACAGCAGAATACATTTTTTCTGCCGCCTTTGTATTTGGTTGAAAAAAGGTTTCCGGATATATTCTGAATTTCATCTCTTTGATTTTTTCCTCAATAAACGGAGAGCCAAAAACCAGATGCTTTTTTTGAAAACTTACCACATCAGAAACCTGGTTGTTTTCAACCCACCAGAAAGAGATTAGATTTTGAACCGATGAAACAGTATCAGCAAGTTTTGACAAACCAGGCAGTGTCCCAGACCTTGTAACAAGAACCACCATTATTTGCTTTGTTTGTTTTGCCTCCCTGATTATCAGATGTCTTACAAATCCCTTTTTAGTAAATGGGTTATAGGGTTCAAGATTGTTTTCACAAATATATTTCAAGAAAATTGGAAATATTTTTTCAACGCAATCAGAAAAAATAAAACAATTTCTCACAGAGTAAACATTCCCGGCATATTTTTTCAAAGGGCTTTGCCTTTCCCTCAGACCCAGTACAGGGCTGTTATTTTGTGTCCCGAATGCGAACTCCATCTTATTTCTGTAAAAGAACCTGTCAGGGGAAGGGATAATGTTTGATACTTCAAATCCATTTTCAATTTTTCCAATTCTTGTAAGCGTCTCAATCAGGTATTTTCTTTTCAGTTCAATCTGAACACCATAGTCAAGATCCTGTAGTATACATCCTCCGCACATTCCGAAATGCGGGCAGGGTGGCTTAACCCTGTAATGTGACCCATTTATAACACCGCAGTTTTTCACATAACAATACCCTGGTTTGTGCTTGATAATTTTTCCCCATAATTTGTCCCCGGGCAAAGCACGCTCAACAAAAACAATTTTTCCGTTATATTTTCCAACCCCCCAGCCATCTGGAAAAGCAATGTCATGAATCTCTATTTCAGGGAGTTTATTGAACTGATCAAGCATTTCCCTGAGTTTTTCAACTGGCAGTCCCACAACATTATCATAACTGCCATTAATCAATTCAATAAACTCATCGTTTGTCTCCTGCACAGCATAGCCGCCTGCCTTGTCGTGAAAGGTCTTCCTGTTCAGAAAAGAGTCAATTTGTTCTGCTGTCAGTTTCCTGAACAAAACAAACGTAACATCAAAATCAGAAAGCATTTTGTTTTCAAGAGGATTAAAAAGACAGACACCGGTAATAACCCTGTGTTTTGTTCCTGAAAGAAGCAGTAAATATTCTTTTGCGATTACCTGGTCTTTTGGTTTGCCAAGAATTTTATTTCCAACCGCAACTATAGTATCAGCAGATATTATTGTACAATCTTTATTCCTGATTCTTCCCGCAACATCTATTGCCTTTTTCTCTGCATTGCGGACAGCAATAGACTCGGGGCTATTGCCTTCAAAAATCTCTTCTACATCCGGGAACATAATCTCAAATTCAGGAAAAATTTTTTCGAGCAGATACTTTCTTCTTTCAGATTTTGAAGCAAGAATAATTCTCATAAACCATCCTGCTGGGAAAAACTTGAAATAGTTTCATTGCACCATTACAATATATTATAGCAGGAATAACCACAGGAGGCGGAAATGGTACTTAAATATCTTAATGCTGATGAACTCTTCAAGGTTGCGATGAACATTGAAAAGCAGGGCATTGAGTTCTATCAGAATGCCTTTCAGACCAGCGCACTTACGAAAACAAAGGACACCTTTGAATTCCTCACAAAAGAGGAAAAAAGGCACTATGAGATTTTCAAGAAGATGGACCTTGAAATACAAAAGATTAAATTCAGACCTGAAGACCTTGATGAGGAAATCTCGCTCTATTTGCAAAGTCTGGTTGACTCAGGAATTTTTGAAAACCTCCTTCCAAGGTCCAGATGGCAGGATATCACCGATAAAGAAGCCCTCAACATTGGAATTCAGGTTGAAAAAACATCAATACTTTTTTATTCTGGGATACTTGAGATATCCCAGGAGCAATCAGCAAAGTCTGCACTTGAAAAAATCATCCATGAGGAAAAACTACATCTTGTTACACTGAGTACCCTCTGGAAGGAAACTGAATAGCAAAAACCTTTCTTTCAATCAATATCAACAACCCTCCATGGGAAAAAGTCAAGGGTGAGGAGTCCGATTTTTGTCTCGCCGCCTATAAACACCACATCAGGATTATTAAGCAATTCCAGGGGAAATCTGAACACATAATTTTTATTGGATTTGCTCACAAGTATGTTACGGACAGATATCTTCTTTTTGTTGTTAAGTATTGTTATACTCCCGTCCATCTTCAAATAAAGCAGTATCTTTGGCATTGAAGGAAAAGAAATATCTTTTCTCCATGGATACAGATAAATCTTCACTCCAAAATCCCGCTCAAGAACATTCCTGTCAAAAGCAAGATTAAAAATAATACTGTCTGTATCCACACTCAACTTCAGATTGTATACCTTGCTGTGTTTCAAACTCTCTTCTTCAGAGATTTCCTCCTGATTCTTTGATTCAATAGAAATCTCTGCCTTTCTATCTCTCTTGAACTGTGAGAAAGGAATCGTCTCAAATATTTCGTTGGCACGAAGAAATGAAAAACACCAGTTTTTCTTGCCGATAAGCTGCGACCTGAAGCAATCAAGGGCGATACCCTTATTATTTTTTTGCTTAATGCTCAGTTTGAAAGATACCCAGTTCTTGCTCTGCCTCAAATCAACAGGCGGTTCAAGAACATAATCAGGCAACATCCCTTTCGGGTTTGGCCACCCCCTTGAGTGGACAAGGTAGCAATAAATTTCAGGATATTCAATATCCCTGCAATTAAGGAGCGCAAGCTGAACAAAATTAAAAAGAGCTCTGTGGTCAGGATTCTGGTCTGCGGGGTGAGTAATAAAAATTTTGGACGGCCTTATTTCCATTAAAATATTCCGAATATCCCTTTCAATATTCTCGGGGAAATATCCTTCACCGTATGATGGATTATCTGCATATGGAACGAAATTTCTTCTTGTAAAAAAATTTCTGAATGGTTTTTTTGCACCCCAGTAGTCATTCCACATTGTGAGAGTTCCAAAATCAGGGTACCCAAGGAATATAAGATTGTCAGAAGAAACACCAAGAATTCTGTCTGCCTTTGTTGACTCTTCTCGTCTCACTTCACCAAGTTTTATATAGTCAGAAGGGGTAAGTATAATCTTTCTCGTGTATGCCTTGAAAGCAAACTGGTTATGATCGCCGTTTGTCAGGAAAACTACATAAACCGCTCCCTTTTTCGCCAGACATTCCTGTATTACTCCACCGCATCCTATTACCTCATCATCCGGGTGCGGGGCAAAAACGATAATTCTTTCATTCTCACGAATAACCAGTTCTCCTGTGTTGTTGGTCAGCGATACTGTAGCAGCAAAAAGCATGCAACAGGAAAATAGTCCATAAGAAAACAGAATATTTCTAAAAATTTTTTTGAAATTCATCCAGAATATTGTAGAATATATTCTATGAAAGGCAAAATCACAGCGGAATTCCAGCAGGAAGTGGAAAAGGCATCAGTTTCATTCTGGTATGTTAAAGAAAGGGACGAGATAAAAAGAAACGATCCCCTCGTAGAGTTTGTAACAGAAAAAACATCCTTTACTTACGCAAGTCCTTTTGATTGCAGGATAATAAAAATTCTTGTGGATGAAGGAGATGAGGTTATATCAGGGCAAGAAATAGCAGAGGTTGAAATCAAATGAAATCAATTGAAGCAACAAGAATCAGGAATCTTCCCGGGTATCTTTTTCAGACAATTAATGAAAAACGGTTTAATGCACGCCAGGCAGGAAGGGATGTAATAGACCTTGGAATGGGGAACCCGGATCTTCCTCCCCCTGAACCAGTCATAGAAAAAATGTGCGAGGTTGTACGCAACCCGAGAGTCCATAGATACAGCGCATCAAAGGGAATTCCGCATCTCAGAAAAGAGATATGCCTGTGGTATAAAAAAAGGTTTGGAGTTAACCTTGACCCTGAAGAGGAAGCAATAGCCACAATTGGCTCAAAAGAGGGTATCAGTCATCTTGCCCTCGCAATTTTTGACAGGGGGGATGTTGTCCTCACACCGAACCCGACATATCCCAGTCATTTTTACAGCGTTATTATATCGGGTGCATCTGTGTATGATGTACCTCTTTTGCCGGAAAACAATTTTATTCCAGACCTCAATCAACCAATATACGACAGGTATCCAGGTCCAAAGGCAATGATAGTTAGTTATCCCAATAATCCTACAACACAGGTTGTTGAAATTGAATTTTTCAGGGATCTGGTGAGATTCGCAAAGAAAAACGACATTATCATTATCCATGACATTGCGTATTCTGAAATATGTTTTGATGGATATAAAGCTCCAAGTTTTCTACAGGTTGATGGTGCAAAAGATGTTGGTGTTGAGTTTTACTCGCTTTCAAAAACTTACAACATGGCTGGCTGGAGGGTTGGCTTCATGGTTGGCAATAAGTACATAATAAGAGCTCTCACAAAACTGAAAAGTTATTATGACTATGGAATTTTCACACCAATTCAGGTTGCTGCCATATGTGCATTAAGATTAGAGCAGAAATATATTGACAGTACTGTGGAACAATACAGAAGGAGAAGGGACACTCTTGTTAACGGTCTTAACAGAATTGGCTGGAAGGTTGAGAAACCTCGCGCAACAATGTATGTCTGGGCGAAAATACCCGGACAATTCAAGCATATGGGTTCGCTTGATTTCGCCCTTTATCTTCTTGATGAATGTGACATCGTCGTTTCCCCTGGACTTGGATTCGGCAAATATGGCGAAGGATTTGTCAGAATAGCACTTGTGGAAAACGAACATAGAATCAGGCAAGCAATAAGATCTTTAAGAAAAATTTTTAAGAAAACAAACATTTCTTAATTACGATTCATGATAGAGGATAGATTTTATTTTTCTCCCTCAATCCCCCAAATTCACATACATCCCCTTTTTTTATTCTCTCCCAGTTCTCCCTCTTTTGTAAAGAGGGCAGGGGAGATTTCAAACAATCCCCTTAATTCCCATTTATGAAAGGGGTAGAAAATAAGAAGTAAAGGTGGGATGCTTTTTAAGATGTCTGTGCTTCGGTCAGCGGCCTCACCTGCTCGGCGGTTCTGCTTTACAATGCTCTTTCTTCATCGCATTAGCAGGGACTTGGCGGTCCTCGCTCCCACTACGCTCAGACTCGGCCCTCCGCATAGGTCTTCGCTTGCTCAGACCTAAACATCTTCGCTCCATTCAAGTCCTGCCTTGGTTAAAAATAAAATGTGGGCGGTGCAGGACTTGAACCTGCGGCCTTTACGATGTCAACGTAACGCTCTGGCCACCTGAGCTAACCGCCCCACAATATTATAGCAAAAAATTTGAAAAAAGAAAAAAATATGAGAAAATTTTATCGGCATTTTCTAAAAAGGAGAGGGGAAATGGCAAGATTAAAATTTAATTCAGACTATATGGGCCCGGAATATTCCATAGAAGAAAAGGACGTCTTTATTGGAAGGGGTCCAGATAATGATATCACAATACCTGATTATCGCATTTTTTCAACCCTTCCTTTAGTCACACAGAATGCAAGGTATAGAACACTCAGACATGTATCAAGAAGACACGCAATCATACAGTATATTGAAGGGAAATACTACATCATAGATATTGGCAATGATAGTAAGGGCAGCACACGTGGGACATTTGTCAATGGCGAAAGAATTGCTCCTGGCATAAGGCATCAGTTAAAAAGCGGAGATAGAATAAGATTTGCAGATGTTGATTGCCTGTTTACTGAAGAATAATTTACCGGCTGACTCATCCACTTCTGAAACCATCTCTGCGGATTGCTCATCAAAAAAATAAAGATACAAACTGGAGAAAAAATGAACTGGGAAAAATTTACGACCAAAAGTCAGGAATCTTTAATGAGGGCACAGGCGATTGCGCAGCAAAAAAATCATCAAAATGTTGATGCTGTGCATCTTGTTCTTGGAATGCTTGAAACAGATTTCGTGCAGGAATTGCTGAAACAAATGCAGGTGGATTATTCTGAACTCAAGAGAAATCTGTCCGAAAATCTTGACAGGATTCCATCTGTGTCCGGCACATCCTCCCAGATTTATATTTCTCCTGTTCTAAACAAAATATTGATACAGTCAGAGCAGGAAGCCAAAAATCTTAACGATGAGTACATCAGTCTGGAACACATACTTCTTGCATTGTGTGAGGTTGAAAGCCCGGTGAAGAATATTCTGAAAAAATATGGTGTCTTCAAAGAACGGGTTCTTAAATTTATTGAGGACATAAGGGGCGGAGAAAAAGCAACAGATGCGAGTGCAGAAGACAGGTATCAGTCGCTGAAGAAATTCACGCGAGATCTTACAGATCTTGCAGCAAAAGGAAAGATTGACCCAGTTATTGGCAGGGATGAAGAAATAAGAAGAGTTACCCAGGTTTTGTGCCGCAGAACAAAAAATAATCCTGTTTTGATAGGTGAACCGGGTGTTGGAAAGACGGCGATTGTTGAAGGGCTTGCAAGGAGAATTATTGCAGGGGATGTCCCGGAAAGTTTGAAGAATAAGAAAATCCTTGTGCTTGACCTTGGAAGTCTGGTTGCAGGTACAAAATATCGCGGGGAATTTGAGGAGCGCCTGAAATCAATCCTGAAGGAGATAGAAAAAAAACAAGGGGAAATCGTCCTTTTTATTGATGAGTTGCATACGCTTGTTGGAGCAGGTGCAGCAGAAGGTGCAATAGATGCCTCAAACATGCTTAAGCCGGCCCTTGCAAGAGGAACTTTAAGATGCATTGGAGCAACCACTCTTGATGAATACAGAAAGTATATAGAAAAGGACAGGGCTCTTGAAAGAAGATTCCAGCCAGTGTATATAAAAGAGCCATCTGTAGAAGAAACAATATCAATTCTTCGCGGCTTGAAAGAAAGATATGAGGTTCACCATGGTGTCAAAATAACAGACAATGCGATTGTTGCCGCAGCGATATTTTCGCACAGATATATCTCAGATAGGTTCCTTCCGGACAAGGCAATTGACCTGATAGATGAAGCAGCCAGTCGTCTTAGAATGGAAATGGAAAGCAAGCCGCAGGCACTTGACGAGATTGACAGAAAAATTATGCAACTTGAGATTGAGCGAGAGGCGCTTAAAAAAGAGACATCTGAATCTTCAATGGGCCGGCTCAAAAAACTTGAAAAAGAACTTGAGGCGCTGAAAAAGGAGAAAACAGAACTTGATGCCCAGTGGACAGAAGAAAAAGAAAAAATTGAGAAAATAAAGGCAATCAAACAGCAGATTGAACTTTCAAAGAATGTTATTGAAGATGCAGAAAGAAAGGGAGACCTTGGAAAGGCGGCAGAATACAAATACGGAAAACTTATGCAGCTTGAAAAGCAACTGTTGCAGGAAACAGAAAATCTCAAAGAAACCCAGAATAGAGTAAAACTTTTGAAGGATGAGGTCGACGAAGAAGACATTGCAATGATTGTTTCCAAATGGACCGGTATCCCTGTCAGCAGGATGCTTGAAGGAGAGATTGAAAAACTTATTCATCTTGAGGAGCGGCTTTCAAAAAGAGTTGTCGGACAGACAGAAGCCATCATCGCCGTATCAAATGCTGTCAGAAGAAACAGAGCAGGGCTTTCAGACCCAAGGAAACCAATTGGTTCATTTATCTTTCTCGGGCCAACTGGCGTAGGAAAAACAGAACTTGCAAAGGCGCTCGCAGAGTTTCTTTTCAACGATGAAAACGCAATAGTCAGGATTGACATGTCAGAATACATGGAAAAATTCTCTGTGAGCAGACTCATAGGTGCCCCTCCTGGCTATGTTGGATACGAAGAGGGCGGTCAACTAACTGAAAAGGTTAGAAGACGGCCATACACGGTAATACTTCTTGACGAAATAGAAAAAGCGCATGCTGAGGTCTTTAACCTACTTTTACAGGTTCTTGACGAAGGCCGGCTTACTGACGGACACGGCAGGACGGTTGATTTCAGAAATACTGTGATAATAATGACCTCAAATATCGGTAGCCAGTATTTTGAAATGTTCAAGGATAATTCAGAAACCGAGAAAAAGGTTCATGAACTTGTGAAATCAAAATTCAGACCAGAATTTCTTAATAGAGTGGATGAGATAATACTGTTCCACAAACTGACAAAACAGGACCTTTTGAAAATCGTGGATATCCAGCTTTCATATCTTGCAAGCCGTCTGGCAGAAAAGAAAATAGAGATTGATGTAACGGAGCCAGCGAGAAAATGGCTTGCAGAACATGGATATGACCCGAGTTATGGAGCCCGGCCGCTCAAGCGTCTTATTCAGAAAGAAATTGAAAATCCGCTTGCGATAAAACTGCTTGCTGGTGAGTTCAGGGAAAATTCCACCATTGAGATTGATGTGAAAGATAGCAATCTGGTATTTACACGGGTAAAAAAGTAAGGTATTACCTCAAACCTCTCGGGATTTTTCGGCTGTTGTTGAGGTGAACCTTCCAGCTCCTGTTGATTTCAGGTATATCTCAAGAGCACACTGCTCCTGTTTTTTATAAAAACTTGTCCTTTTCAAAAGTTCATCAAAATCAACCTGGTGTGCGTCAAAATCAGGTCCATCAACACAGGCAAATTTCACCTTACCTCCAATTGTAACACGGCATCCACCGCACATGCCTGTTCCATCAATCATAATCGGGTTCAAACTCGCAATGGTCTTAATTCCGTATTTTTTTGTTATGATAGAAACATTTTTCATCATCATTATTGGACCTGCACAAATTGCAAGATCTGCATGTTCTCCGTTGTTTAATGCATCCTCAAGAACATCAGTTACAAAACCCTTTGTTCCCTTGCTGCCGTCGTCAGTTGAAATCAAAACCTTATCGCATATTTTTTTCATCTCATCCACAAGTATCAGGAGATTGGCGGTCCTTGCTCCCATAATGGCCCAAATGGTATTGCCCTTTTCCCTGAACGCCATCGCCATCCAGTAAATAAATGCAGAGCCAACGCCGCCTGTGATTAGCAAAACCCTGCCATAATTTTCAATGTGCACTGGTTTTCCAAGGGGTCCCGCAAGATTATGGATTTTTGAACCGGACACAAGCGAACCGAGCTTCTTTGTTGTCACACCAACCTCCTGAAAAATTATCTCAATTGTTCCTTTTTCTGGTTCTGTACCTGCTATTGTCAGAGGGATTCTTTCACTTTCCTCAGTTGGCCTGAGAATTATAAATTGTCCCGGAAGCGCCTTTCTCGCAATAAATGGATGATAAATTTTCATCCACTTAATTTCAGACGAAAGCTCCTTTTTATCCAGAATTTTATTGAAATCCTCTTTTATTAAATCCATTGTGTCTTATCCTCCTGAAATCAATATAAAAACCATCCTTTTCTCTCTATCATCATTTTTGTTTTTCCCATTTCAAAAGGTGGGTTATCTCGCTTAATGTTCCACCCTGTTTAATCTCGGCTCTCAGCCTGTTTTCTTTTTCAAGGACATCCATTGCCCTGTTTGCAATCTCGGCTGCTTTTCGGGAAGGAACGCACACAACCCCATCATCATCACCGATAATCCAGTCTCCCGGCAAAATTTTGGTAGTCCCAATATGAATTGGAACATTTATCTCTCCAAGTCCCTTTGGTTCTCCTGCCTGAGGACTGCATAGTGTTGCAAAGGCAGGGAACTTCAATTTCTTTACCTCCTCAATATCCCTTATTGCACCGTATATAACCACTCCAGCAAGATTTTTTCTAACTGCACTGTGTGTTGCGAGTTCTCCCCATACTGCCGGCGGAAGTCCGCAGGCATTTATAACAATAACATTTCCATTGCCGGCGATGTCAACTGCTTCCACTGGCTTTGCCCAGTCCCCGGGAAATGTCTTTACCGTAACGGCAGTCCCGAAGAATT
>DYKA01000031.1 GCA_020722805.1 Vermiphilus sp. | reverse complement strand
GAACTCGCGGAGGGAAAGGGAGGAAAAATGAAAAGCATTTTTTTGTTAGTCTTGGTCCTTGCGGGATTATGCTGTGCGAAGGTTGATATTATAACAAAATCTATTGATGTTTTTCCTGAAAAAGAAATAGGAAAAATTGCAAGGATTGTTTTTAACACAGACACACAGGGGTCTTTTCTTTTTGTTATCAAGGATGCAAAAGGAAGCATTGTAAGAACTTTATCGGCAGCGAAAATAGGACCGGGTCAGGGATTTGTTGACTGGGACGCAAAGGATTTTTTAGGGAAAACCGTCAGCGAAGGTCAGTACACTGCTTCCATTGTATCAGGAATTTCTATGACTCTTGATGAGAAATTCGGAAAAAATGGCAGGATTGGTCTTGACACAATTGAAATAAAGGTATCTGAACCTGAAAAAATAGTCTTTAAGGTACCAGGAGAAATCAAAAGGATAAGTATCGGCGAAAAAGAGTATTACAAAACAGATAGCTTTGCAATCGCAGGGCCAAACTATATTATTAAAGATGGAAATGTCCAGGTTAATCCGTTATCCGGGGTTAAAAAAGATGATATCGTGAGGGTGGAATATTATTTCCCTTTTTTTCTTGAAAATCCATGGGCAATTGATATTGATGATTCCGAAAATCTGTATGTTATCTACAAGTGGAAAAAGGAAGGTTCACAAAGTCCGGTAGCCAGTGTTGCAAAGATAAGTCCTGATGGAACAAAAGCCATTGATGACTTTGGAGTCAGGGGTAAGATTGGACCTTTTTCAGGGCATACCAGCCAGATTGTTGTCAATGAAAAAGAAGGGAAAATCTATGTTTCTGCAACCCATGATAGTGGCCATTCAGCAGGCGTTTTTTCAATAAAAACAGGTGCTTTTTTTTACGCCATCGGTGGGTGGTTTGAAGGAGGGAAAAGTCCCAAAACCACAGCTTTCCAGTCTGGAATAGTTCTGGGGCAGACAAACAAGATTTATATCCGCGGGTTTTCTGGCTTTTTTTCCGCCTATGACAGAACAAAGGAAAAAGATACGGGTTTTCTTTATGCGGAAAACCCGATAAAAAGGCACTCGGGCTATGCTCCACTGATTGATAACTACTGGGGACCATCGCTGGAATCAGGTATTCAGCAGGACTGTTTCTATACAAGTTCCTATGGATCTGACATAGCCAGAATAAAAGACACCGGGAATGGTTTTGTTGAACTCTATTATATCTCTGTCAATGGTTCTCCTGTTGGAATGAGCCTTGATGAAAAAACAGGTCTTTTATTCGCTGCGTTGAGAACAAAGGCAGGAGAAATAGCAGTACTTCACGACTCAAATTTTTCCCTCAATGAACTCTGGCGACTTAAAGATAACAATCTTGGACCTGTGCATCAGGTAAAACTGAAAGGCAACTATCTTTATGTTGTTGAGAATGGTTTCAGTCCTGCTGGCAGGATCCTTGAAGCAATGAATAAGGAAAAGATTTCACCCCAGGGGAAAAATAGAATAAGCAGGTATAAAATTGATTACCAGCAAGAAAATGAGGTTTGCAGGATATCTGTAAAAAAGTAAAAGGCCTCTGCCAATTTTGCTTCGGGCTCTTAATGAGTTAAAATTTTGTAATCCACCATGACAAAGAGGAAAAAAATGAACATAGTTATTGTTATTTTTGATTCATTGAGAAAGGACTGTATTGGGTGCTATAGGAAACCGCCCTGGGGTAAGGTTTTTACACCTAATTTTGACAGGTTTTTTGAGGAATCAATGGTTTTTACTCAGGCATTTCCTGAATCGCTGCCAACCCTTCCGGCCCGGCGAGCACTTTACACAGGAAAACGCGTTTATCCATTTTTCAATGGTGATTTTCATCTGAAGGGTGATTTTGTTGGTGCTGCTGGCTGGGGACCAATCCCTGAAGACCAGCCAACTGTGGCTGAAATACTTCGGGAAAATGGATATCGGACATGCCTTATTTCAGATGTTTATCATATGTTCAAGCCGTCAAAAAATTTCTGGAGGGGTTTTAACCAATGGACGTTCTTAAGAGGTCAGGAAACAGACCCTGCACGTTCTGGTCCGGATCTTACGCAAGAACAGATAGATTACTGGCTTCCACGGTCACTCCAGAATGAAGCAAGTGTAAGGTTTATCAGGCAATGTATAATGAATATGCACGATAGATGGCAGGAAGAGGAATTTTTTGCGCCAAGAGTTTTCCGAGAAGCATCAAAATGGCTTACCCAGAATCAGGATGCTGAAAAATTTTTCCTTGTTGTTGAATCGTTTGACCCTCACGAACCATGGCTGGTTCCACCCTACTACAGAAAGATGTATCTGAAACAGGAAGGACCTGAACAGGTTAAATCTGGTTATTCTGAGGAGCAACTGGACAGATATCTTCTGCAGCGTACCCGGGCCAATTACAGTGGAGAGGTTACAATGTGTGACAGGTGGTTTGGTTTTTTTATGGAGACGATGAGGGTTATGGGTTTGCTTGACAATACAATTGTGATATTCACCTCTGACCACGGTCATTCAATAGGCGATAACGGTTATATGGGGAAAAGAGGCTATCCATCAATGCCAGAAGTATATGAAATTCCTTTGATGATAAGGTTTCCAGGTACAGAATACAAAGGCAGAGCAAGTGATATTATTGTTCAGCATCATGATATTGCCGCTGAAATTTTGAACCTTGCAAAAATAGAAAACAAGCCGGAAATTGAGGGCATTGCTTTCATTGAAAATGCCTTGAAAGGTAAAAAAATAAGGGACCATGCAACAGTTGGCTGGGGACCAAACCCAACTGTTATCACAGAAAACTGGTGGTTGAATTTTAAGATGGATATGACAGGAATCCTTCTTTACAGGAGAAAAGGCCAGTATGCATTCTCAAGAAATTATGCAGAAAAACATCCTGAAATAGTAAAGAAACTCATAAAGTTGGCTCTTGATGATGCTGGTGGAAGTTTTCCTGAATGGCTTGTTGACATTGCAAAAAAACAACAGGATGCCCCTGGTTGCAGTGACCTTGCTTCAAGGGGAACAATCTCCCTGCAAAAATGAAAACCAGGAATATCTCAGAATTTCCTTTAAGTAATGAGGCTGGAAAGCTGCTTTCATTATTCCGTGAAAAATTCCAGCAGCGCAAGGTATTTCTGATCAGAGTGCCAGCAAGAGTAAACCTTCTTGGAACGCACATTGACCACAGGGGTGGATGGTTAAATTACATCGTGGTGGACAAGAATTTTTGGATTGTGGGTAGCAAGAGAAAAGACACAAAGGTTTCTGCTGTGAATCTGGATCCAGCATACCAGCCAGCGGAATTTGATATCAGAGAAGATGTGCCGGATACTTCTCTTGACTGGGAAACAGCCATAAGGAATGTAGAAGTTAAACATTCATGGGAAAACTACCTGAAATGTGCATTCGTCTACCTTCAACACAGAATGCCTGATAGAGAAATACACGGCTGCAATCTTGCCTGCTGGGGAAATGTCCCTCCAGGGGCTGGTTTAAGTTCTTCATCAACCCTTGTGACAGGCGCGATGATTGCCGCATGTTTTGCAAATAACATTGAACTGACTCCTGCTGAACTTGTTGAATCTGCAGGAAGAGCAGAATGGTTTATAGGTACCCGCGGTGGATGGGGAGACCACGCAGCAATGGTTTTCTGTAAAAAAGACAGCATATGCCATATGCAGTTTTATCCATTCAGATTTGAATATTTTCCTTTTTTCAAGGATATCAAGGTTATAATAGTTAATTCATTGATTGAGGCAAAAAAATCTGTAGAAGCAAAGGGGACTTTTAATCAAAGGGTTGCATGTTATGAAATAGGACTGAACATATTAAGGAAATACCCTTCCCGTCTCCCTGACAGCGTAAGGTATCTGAGAGATATTAATCCTGAGATACTTGGAGACCCTGAGAAAATTTATGACCTGTTGCTTCTTCTTCCAGAAACCACGACAAGGAGACAACTATACCAGATGCTTCCTGAGTTTCGCGAAAAACTGGATATACTTTTCCGGACTCATCCGGATCCGGGGCAGTACAGAATAAGGGACGCTGTTTCATATGGAATATTTGAGTGCGAAAGAAGTAGGGTTTGCGTTGAAAACCTTTTGAAAAACGATGTGTCCGGATTTGGCAGATTGATGTACATTTCTCATGATGGCGATAGAGTTGTTAGATATATCAACGGAATTGAAAATCCGTGGGAATGGCATGCGAATGACGAAATCTTGCTGGTTCTCAAAGAAAAAGCAAGAAAAAAACTTCAGGAAGCACAAATACACTTTCAGCCAGGATGCTACACTTGTAGCAAAAAGGAACTGGACTTTATTGTTGATTCTGTAAAAGAAATACCTGGTGTGTATGGAGCAAAGTTAACAGGGGCAGGACTCGGAGGTTGTGTTGTAATTCTTGCAGAAACATCAATTGCAGATAGAGTTGTTGAAACTCTTGAGAAAAATTATTATACACCGAGAGGATTTCAACCAGAAATTTATGTATGTGATACAAAAGATGGCGCACGTATACTGGAGGAATTTTATGTTTAAGTATATTTATGGACCTGTAAGCTCATGGAGATTAGGCAGTTCGCTTGGAATTGATTTGCTCTCAATGGATGAAAAGATATGCAGTTTTGACTGTATCTACTGCCAGCTTGGAAAGACAGATATTTTTACATGTGAAAGGAAACTTTTTGTACCTACTGAAGAAGTAATAAAGGAACTTAAGCAACTACCAGATATAAGAATTGACTACTTCACATTTTCAGGCAGGGGAGAACCAACCCTTGCAAAAAACTTGAAGGATGTCGCTATCTGGATAAAGAACGAAAAAAAGGGTAGATGCGCGCTTTTAACAAATAGCTCAATAATTACAGATATCTCATTATGGGATGACTTATTGGTTATGGATCTGATTTCATTTAAGATTGATGCAGCAACACAGGAAACATTTGAAAAAATAAACAGACCTTCGTGTAATAAAAAGCTAAAAGATATCATTGATGGGATTTCTGAATTCAAAAAAAGATACAGAGGGTTGTTTACCATTCAGGTGATGATTATTGAGGAAAACCTTCCTGAGATAGAAAGAATTGCCAGCATTTGCAGAAACCTGCAGCCAGAAATGGTTTACCTTAACACACCCTTGAGAGATTCTCCTGTAAAACCACTTGTTGAGAAAGATTTTTCAGAGAAGGTTGTTGCTTTTTTTAGAGATGTCCCACATTTATCTGTTTTTGAGGCGGAAAAAAAACAGGTTGAACCCATAAGTCCTAAGGATACAATGAGAAGAAGGGGCAAAAAAATATGATAAAGGAAAACATTGAGAAAATAAGAAAACTTATCCCCGAAAATATCACGATTATTGCTGCGACGAAAACGCGCTCTGTTGAGGAAATAAAACAAGCGATTGAGTGTGGAATTACTGATATTGGAGAAAATTATGTTCAGGAGGCAGAAAAAAAATTCAACGAGATTGGGAACATTGTAAGATGGCATTTTATAGGACACCTTCAGAAAAATAAGGTTAAAAAGGCATTGAAGATATTTGATATTATTGAAACAGTTGATTCTTTTGAAATTGCAAAAGAGATTTCAAAATATGCTGATAAGAAATTTCCAGTACTTATTGAAATAAACAGCGCAAAAGAAAAACAGAAGTCAGGAATATACCCAGAAGAACTTGAAAAAATTCTTGGGGAAATTTCTAATCTGCCGAATATTACTGTTTCAGGACTGATGACAATGGGTCCTTTTGTTGAAAATCCAGAAGAGATAAGGCCATATTTCCGACTTACAAAGCAACTTTTTGATTTCTGCAGTAAATTGAATTTTCCAAATGTCCATATGAAAATCCTATCAATGGGAATGAGCGATTCTTGGCGTATTGCCATTGAAGAGGGTGCAACCTGTATTAGAATTGGCACAGCCATATTTGGCCCCAGGAAATGAAAAGGCGTCTTGTTAAAATTCTCACTGCCTATCAGGAAAAGGCAATTTTTTACAGGCAGTTGAGCATTATGCTTCGTTCGGGTATACCGATTTCTTCAGCCCTCAGACAGATGTATTCATATTCAAACCTTAAGGAGATAATCAATACCCTGATGTTATTTGTGGAGAAGGGCGAAACTCTTTCAACTGCGATGTCAAATGCAGGTTATGCCTTCAGCAGGATGGAAATCGCTTCTGTATCTGCTGGCGAACATTCAGGAAATCTACCTGAAATAGCAGGCCGCCTTGCCATCTATTTTGAAACACTTCAGGATGTAAAAAATAAACTCATCGCAGGTATGATATACCCTGCAATTCTTCTCCACGCAGCAATCATCATACCGGCAATTCCTCTGATTTTTACAAGGTCCGTGTTTGCATTTTTCATCAGGATTTTGCCGATGTTCATCATTATCTATGGATCTGTATTTGCAGTTTTTTTTGCAAAGAAAGTACTTTCAAAGCCAGAAATGATTCAGATAAGGGATGCCATTGCCATTAAACTACCAGCGGGCTTTGGAAAACTCTTCAGAAAGATTGCGGTTGTCAGGTTTCTTCAGGCATTTAACTGTCTTTATTCTGCAGGTGTCTCGGTTGTTGAATCAATCCAGATTTCAGCGGAAAGTGCAGGAAACAAGATAATTGAAAATGAACTGCTCAGGGCAGTACCTCAGGTTCAGAATGGGAAAAGTCTTTCTTCTGCATTTGCAGGCAATCTCTATCTACCAGCCATTGTTATTGATATGCTTTCCACTGGAGAAATGAGTGGAAAACTTGATGAAACCCTTGAGAAGGCAGCATGGCACCTGCAGCAGGAAGTAAATCTTGCTGTTGAAGCAATTATAAAAATAATCCCAGTAATTGTGTATCTTCTTGTTGCCCTGTATGTTACGTTAATCATTATTTCCTTTTATGCTGGCTATTTTTCCCAGATTAACTCTGTGCTTGAATAACATGGAAAACTGGAAAAAACATCTCTATATTATCTGGGTTGCTGAAACCATTTCCTTGATTGGGTTTTCCTTCTGCCTTACATTCTTGCCGTATTATGTTCAGGATCTCGGAGCAAAAGACATCAGGCAGGCAGCATTATGGACCGGGCTTCTTCAAACAGTTGGACCCCTGATGCTTGTTATCTCCGCGCCTTTCTGGGGGATTCTCTCAGACCGTAAAGGAAGAAAAATAATGGTTGAAAGGGCAATGTTTTCAGGATTTGTGATACTTGTGCTTATGAGTTTTGTGAGAAATCTTCAACAGTTGCTTCTTTTGAGAATACTTCAGGGGTTTTTTACCGGCACATTTACTGCTGCCATAGTTCTTGCAGCGAGCCAGATCCCAAAAGAGAAGTCCGGTTACGGACTTGGATTGATGCAGACATCTATTTTTATCGCAGCAACAGTTGGTCCGTTTCTTGGAGGCCTGGTTTCTGACATCTGGGGATACAGGAATACTTTTTATTTTTCAGGAATTATGGTGGGGATAGCCGGTTGCATGATTATGTTTGGAGTGGACGAACCTGAAAAACAACAACCCCATGATGAAGAAAAACAGCAGACGTCAAACAATTCTAAAACCGGTATTCTCTTCCTTCTTATCATCCTTTTTCTTTTTCAGTGTTCAACAACCTTCCTTTCACCTGTCCTTGCACTTTTCATCCAGAAGATTTCTCCTGAGTCCAGGAAAATCGCAACGATAGCAGGTTCAATAATAGCAGCCTCTGGGATTGCGAGTGTTCTTGCTGCTTTAATTGCAGGGAACCTTGCAGAAAAAAAAGACCACAGGATACTTCTTGGAATTATGCTTTCAACAGCAGGCATTTTTACAATGCTTGCCTGCTTTGTTAGAACAACAGGACAGCTTCTATTTTTAAGAATATTTACCGGGCTTGCGTCAGGGGGTATCATCCCGACGATCAATACCCACATAAACCTTGGTGCAAAAAGAAAGGAACTTGGAAAGACATTTGGAATCGCGGGGAGTATTTCCTCTCTTGGTGCAGGGGTCGGACCTATAATCGGTGGGGCAATTGCCTCAATCTATTCAATTGAAATTACCTTTGTCTTCAGTGGTATTTTTATTCTTCTTACAGGATTGCTATGTCCTGTGCTGCTTGAGAAGTCCCGGATTGAAAAAAAGGAAAAACTCCCGGAAATTTCAGATCTTTGATTGCTGTTTCAGAATGTGGCTTAACTTCTTTTTATACCTTTCAAAACATTTGCATATGACCTCATCAGGGTTTTTTCCACTTTCAATAATAAGTTCAAGGCATAACACAAGCAGGTCTCCTGTCTCAATATCTGCGTGAGGATTGTTTTCATTATAAAGATGCTGGATTTCCTTAATATGTTTTTCCGCAAGTTTCAGCAATTTTTTTCTGTGATTTCTATTTTTTGCAGCATTAACCTTCTTTGACAGAGCATGTATTTCGTACATTTTTTCAAGCGCCCTCTTTGTGATAAACATTTTTCTCCTCTTGCAGAAATGATTTCTATCTCAGTTAATTAATGAGAATCTTAACATCATAGTTTTTCACAATTTTCTGTTATTAACCTTTTGTATTATTCTATAATTCTATCAGACAATCAATCCAGTGAAAAGAAAGATAAAGGTACTTTTTGTAAGCATAAAAAATGGCGCAAGAAGCCAGATGGCAGAAGCATTTCTGAATGAGTTTGCAGCGGATTGGTTTGAAGTGGCAAGTGCAGGCACATCTCTTGCAACAAGGATAAATCATCTGGCAGTAATAGCAATGCAGGAACTTGGCATAGACATTTCAAAAAATGAACCTAAAAGTTTGCTGCATTTTCTGCCGAGCACAAGACCCTTTGACTACATAATTACACTGTGCGATCCTGAAGAAGATTTACACTGTCCTGCATTTTCTGACAGGACAAAAAAACTTCACTGGAGCATAAAGAATCCAAATCTGAAAAGTGGCTCATATGATGAAAAACTTGATTACATGAGGAAGGTCAGGGACCAAATACTTGAAAATATCAAAGAATTCATTGAAATGGTTAAAAAAACTAATTTTTGAAATATTTTACCATTATTTTTGAAGTTCCAACCCTTGATCTAACCCTGCCAATTTCAACAAATCCATATTTCTTGTAAAGTCCAATTGCTGGCAGATTTTCTTCCTTTACCTCAAGTTTTACAGCGCAAACATACTTTTTTAAGTATTCAAGGCCTTTAACCAGAAGATTTGCGCCAATTCCTTTACCGCGCATATTTCTGGCAACAACCATTGTGATAACTTGACCTGTTTTAATGTTTTTTGCAGTGCCGGCGCTGGTCCTGAAAAAGAGAATAAACTCAAGAATTGACTGTATTGATCTGCTCAAGGATATCCCTCTGTATCTTCCCTTAAAGAATTTTGCAATAACAGGGAAAAAACCAGAAATGACAATTCTGACAAAAAACCTTGAAGGATTTCTTGTCATTAATGCAAAGCCGACTACTTCATTTTTTTCACAGGCAGCGATAAGACCGTCTTTTTCAATCCTGTGCGCTAAAATTAGAAAGTCAATAACAAGGTTTACAGGTATTTTTCTGCCGAAGATGGCACAAAGCTGCTTGAGAAATCCATCAACATACAGATATCCGCATGGTCTTGCCTCTTCTAAAAAAATATTTCTATATTCCACTGGTTTATTTTATCATACTGAAAAACAACAGTAGTATGGTAAAATATCTGTCAAGAAGGCACATCTAAATGGGAAAAATTATATTTTCAATTACATCTCAAGTTACGGTGGCTTTGATTCTGCCATTTGTGGAATAATAGAAATATATGGCTTGAGCAAACGCTGGAGAAGGTATCCCTATTATAGTTTGTCTGACGGAGAAATTGAGATGCTGAAGGATTTTCTTGATAAGAAAGGACCTCAATGCCCATAAAAGCAGTAATCTTTGATGTTGATGGAGTAATTTTTGATTCTGAACTTCTTCATAAAATAGCGTGGGAAAATGTATTCAGGAAATACAGGATTGTGCTTGATGAAGGCGATTATTTAGAAGGCATCGGTGTATCAGACAGGGATTTTCTGATTAAACTGAAAAAAGAGAAGAAGGTTCCTTTTGCTATTGATATGGAGGACCTGATTTCCAGGAAAATTGCAGAACTTCTTGAGATTTCAAGAAACGGTGCAAAAGTAATACCTGGAATGTCTGAATTCATTGATGCCCTGTCAAAGGACTACAAGCTTGCTGTTGCATCCAATTCCCACAAAGAATTTATTGTGAACCTTCTTGAAACTTCAGGACTGGTAAGATTTTTTTCTGTTGTGCTTGGATGCCAGGATATCGCAAGACCGAAACCATCAGCAGACATATACATAAAATGCTCTGAAAAACTGAATGTTCCACCCTTTTGTTGCTGCGTGATAGAGGACTCACCTGCAGGAATAATGGCAGCAAAAAACGCAGGAATGCATTGTGTTGCAATTTCTTCCACGCTTGAAAAAAAGTTTCTTTCAGAAGCGGATTTGATTATTGACCATGCTGACATTAACGTTGTAAAGGATTATCTCGGTTCAATAAAATGACACAGGAAACATATCTTTTTGTACTGAATGCAATCGGACTTATTGCATTTTCTTTTTCAGGAGCAATAAAAGCAATCATGCATAATCTTGACCTTTTCGGGATTATTGTGCTTGGTTTATCAACAGCACTCGGCGGAGGAGCAATAAGGGACGTAATGGTCCACAGGGTTCCTGCAATGCTCACTGATATAAACTACACAAGTTTTTCTCTGCTGGGGATTGCTGGTTCTATACTGACAAAGAAAAACAGGGATGCTGCTGTCTATACAAAAATATTTCTTGTTTCTGACGGCATTGGGCTTGCATCATTTACAGCGTCAGGGTGTCTTGTCGCCTACGATAACGGACTCGGAGTAATTGGCATGATTGTTCTTGGGATTATGACAGCAGTAGGCGGTGGTATCATCAGGGATGTGCTCATAAACGAAATCCCGATGGTCCTGACCAGGGAACTCTATGCAACCTGTTCTTTCGTCGGCTGCATAGTTTTCTGGATTTCTGTTATTGTCTTTGATGTGAGATATGGCTCTTTCCTTTCAATGCTGACTGTTTTTACTCTCAGGATGCTTGCCATAAGATACAGGTGGAACCTCCCTAAATTTTCATAATAATCCTGTTTTGATGTAAAATAGACTAAAAATCAATGGAGAAAAACCATGGAAGAGATTGAAAAACAGTTTGAAATAATCAAGAGAAATACTGTTGAAGTTATTGAAGAATCTGAACTTAAGAGAAAACTCGGAAAAAGCATTGAAACAGGTAAACCACTCACAATAAAATACGGGATAGACCCGACAAGTCCGCAGATACACCTCGGTCATATGGTCATTATAAGAAAACTGCGGGATTTTATGATGCTCGGCCACAAGGTTTTCTTCCTTATCGGAGATTTCACTGCGAGGATTGGAGACCCAACAGGAAGGAATGAAACAAGACCCATACTTTCAAAAGAAGAAATCAAGAGGAACCTCCAGACCTATGTTGAGCAGGTCAGTCGTATTCTTGATATAAATAAGGTTGAATTCGTTTATAATGGGAACTGGTTGAGCATTGTATCTCTTGAAGAATTCATCAAGATTTCATCGTGTTTTACAATAGCCCGGATACTTGAAAGAGAAGATTTTTCGGCAAGATATAAGTCCGGGAAACCAATCTACATGCATGAGTTTATGTATCCGCTCCTGCAGGGGTACGACTCTGTTATTCTTCAATCTGATATTGAGATTGGAGCAACAGAGCAAAAATTCAATCTTCTTGCAGGAAGAACACTTCAGGAATTCTTTGGTCAGGAAAAGCAGGTTGTCATAACCATGCCGATACTTGTTGGAACAGATGGAAAAATGAAGATGAGCAAGACCTATGACAACCATATTCCGATAACGACAACTGCTGATGATATGTTTGGAAAGATTATGTCAATTCAGGATGACCTTATGGAAAGTTATGCAATGCTTCTGACAGATTTGAATATAAAGAAGTTTACTGAGGATGCAAAGAAAAATCCAAGGAGAGCAAAGGCCCTTCTTTCAAGAACCATTGTTGAAGAATATTTTGGGAAAAATAAGGCACAGAAAGCACAGGAAACATTTGATAAAATTTTCAAAGAAAAACAGCTGCCGGAAGATATACCTGTACTGAAAATAAAAAAGGACAAACTTGGTGGCAGGACCAGGGCGAATATTGTTGATGTTTTATTCCTGTCAGGGCTTGTTTCATCAAAATCAGAAGCAAAAAGAATGCTGATTCAGAACGCAGTAAAGCTTGATGGTAAGACAGTATCAGACATAAATGCTGAGATTGAAGCAGATGGAAAAATTATTAAGGTCGGGAAAAGAAAATTCGGGAAAATAAAAATCGTGTGAATTTTTCCACCCCTGAAAAGGGTGATTGGGAGATTCTGAGAGCATTTTTGAAAATATCAGGAGAAAAAATGGAAAAAATCAGGAAGGAACTGTGTAAATACGGTAAACTCATACTTGAAAAAAATCTCGCAGCAGGACCAGGTGGAAACATCAGCGCAAGAGAGGGAGATTTTGTTTATCTTTCTCCGAGCGGATTTTCCCTTGACGAGATACTCCCTGAACAATGGGTCAAAATTCACCTTAAGACAGGCAAACAGTACGGTGAATTAAAGCCAACATGCGAAATATCAATGCATCTTGGCTGTTATATTGAAAGGCCTGATATAAGGGCTGTTATACACACACATCCGCCTATCACACTTGGCCTTGTATCCGCTGGTATCACACTCAAGCCATTTTACCCTGATTTTGTTGCGATACTGGGATCTGAAATTCCGCTTGTTGATTATGTTGTACCTGCTGGCGAAGAGATAAGACAGGCAGTTGTTGAACAGGTAAGAAAACACAATGTTGTGCTGTTGAAAAACCACGGCGCAGTTAGTGTTGGAGAAACCCTCAGAGAAGCATTTACAAGGGCATGGATGACAGAAGAAACCGCAAAAATGCAGGCAACTGGAATGGCACTCGGCAAGATAAGATACTTTACAAAAAAGGAAATCAAGGAAATTGAAAATCTGAAAGCCGAAGATTACAGAAAAATGCTTCTCAAAAAGATGAAATGAATATCCGGGTTCTTACTCCCTTTTGCGTAAAAGAAGAAATGCAAAGGATTTCTGTCCATCCTGAAGGTATTCGCCTTATGGAGACAAAGGCATTTCTTTATTCACTGAAAGTGTCAAATATCAATGTGAAGCAGGCAAATGTCATAAAGCAGGAAGCCCTTGCTGCTGGCGCCGATGCTGCTGTGCCTTATTCTGTTCTGAATCTTGAAGACAAAAATGTTGACATCATAATAATGGCGACCCTGAAACAGTACGAAAAACTTGCCCTGAAATTCTCTCAGCAGGTTTTTGGATTGAAGAATCTTGGAAAGGAGATATTGAAAACAATTGAAAGATATAACCATCCGGTTTCCCGTGTGAGGGATGAAAAGTTTTCTCAAAAGAAATTCCTGCTAATGGGTATCCTTAACATAACCCCTGATTCTTTTTCTAACGGTGGCATATACTTTGACAATATTGACGCAGCAATCATAAGAGCGATTGAGATGCATCAGCAGGGCGCCGACATCATAGATGTTGGTGGAGAATCCAGCAGGCCGGGTTCATACCCTGTGGATGAAGAGGAAGAATTAAGAAGGGTAATTCCGGTGATAAGACAACTCCGCAAAAAAGTATCCTGTTTGATATCCTGTGATACATCCCGGAGCAGTGTTGCGAAAAAGGCGCTTGAAGAAGGTGCAGACATTATCAATGATATCTATGCGCTGCAACGTGATGATAAAATGGTGCAGATTATTGCAGAATCAGGTTGTGATGTTGTCCTGATGCACATGAAAGGTACACCTGAAACAATGCAGAAAGACCCTTCTTATCAGGATGTCATAGGAGAAATCTGCGATTTCTTCAGGGAAAGAATAGAGTTTGCACGGAACCATGGAATAAGTGAAAACCGGATTATTCTTGATCCTGGAATTGGTTTCGGAAAAAGGATTCAGGACAATCTTGAAATTATCAGGAGATTAAGAGAATTCACCTGCTTTGGTCTGCCCATTGCTCTTGGAACATCAAGAAAGTCATTTATCGGGAAGATTGCGGGAGATGCGCCTGTGGAAAAGCGTCTGCCTGGAACAATTGCTACATGTGTTTCCGGCTACATGAATGGAGCGAGAATATTCAGGGTTCATGATGTAAAGGAAGTATATCAGGCGCTAAAAATAATTTCTGAGATTCATACCTGTTAATCGTGGTGCAATATGCGAATTCTTGGACTTGACCTTGGAGAAAAAAGAATAGGCATCGCTGTAAGCGACCAGTACCATACAGTTGCCAGAGGGCTTGGAACAATTGAATGCAACAAAAAAGAGATTGAAAAAATCAAGGCCATTGTGAAAAAATACAATGTTATAAGAATTGTCTATGGAGTGCCTCTCAGAGACGACGGTTCAATCAGTGCGAGGGCAGAAAAGATGCTTTCTTTGATTACAAAACTGAAACAGTCAATACCAGCAGAATTTATACCGTGGGATGAAAGAAGGACAACTGTTGAAGCGGAAAATATCCTTGTTATGGCTGACATCAGCAGAAAAAAAAGGAAAAAAATTAGAGATAAACTGGCTGCACAGATTATACTTCAGAGTTACCTTGATTCAATGTATCTGAAAAAGCAATCCTTAGAAGAATGATACAAAGAACAAAAAATATTTTGCACCATTATGCCAGCATGATGTCAGACTGGTTAAAAAATGGTGTGGGTAAGAATAAAAAAACACAAAATCTTACTTCGGAAAATCAATGCTTTCTTCCAGCAGACAACTACATAGATTCTAATCATAAACTTGAGTCCCTTGTAAGAAAACTGAAATCAAAAGGTAAAATATCTGTTGACATTGAAGGAAACTCACTATACAGTTATCATTCAAGGATATGCCTGATACAAATTTCAACAAGAGATGAAAATTTTATTGTTGATCCGCTATCAATAAGGGACATATCAATACTTGGTTCTGTCTTCTTTGATGAAAAAATTCAGAAAATTCTTCACGGTGCACACTATGATATTCACATGCTTTATACCTGCACAGGGATAAGAATAAAAAACCTTTTTGATACTCAGATTGCAGCCAGTTTTCTCGGTGAAAAAAAGACAGGACTTGCCTTTTTGATTGAAAAAAACTTCAATGTCCACCTGCAAAAAAAATACCAGAAAAGCAACTGGGCAATAAGACCACTGCCAGAGGGAATGCTTGAGTACGCTATTTCAGATACAAAATATCTTCTACCCCTTGCAGATATCCTGAGAAAAGACCTGATAAGGAAAAACCGTCTTTCTTGGGTAAGAGAAGAATGTGAAACCCTCGCCGGTTCAGTCAAAAATCAGCAGTTGAAAAAGCAGAGCCGTTTGAGGGGTTTTGGTAAGATTCCTGAAACAAAATATCCTGTTCTGGAAACAGTACTCAATATAAGAAATGAGATAGCAAAAGAAAAAGACATTCCACCTTTTAAGGTTATTGACAGACAAACAATCTACAGAATTGTCACAGCAGATCATATCAGCCTTGAAAAACTGAAGCAAATTACTTTTTCCCACAGGCATATCCAGAAATACCTTTCATTAATGCTTGAAAGGATAAAACAGGCAGAGCATTATAAGCACAAACCAGAACCTATCCGAAATCAAAGGTCCTATCGTCCTGATTTTGCACAAAAATCAGAAAAACTTCATATCTGGAGGGCAACAAAGGCAGCAAAATTAAACATTGCCCAGCACCTTGTGCTTTCGCACAGGCAGATTTCATCCCTTGCATCAATGGAAATAAAAACACTTCAGGATATTTACCGGATTAAGTCATTGAAAAACTGGCAGAAGCAGAAATTCGGCAATGAACTCTATGAAGTTCTTCATTCAGGAGGAAGACATCACAGATAAAGGATTGTCATGACAATACCGGGGATTATTCCAACGGTCAGATTATCATCAATCTTAAGTGGCAGAACCTCAAGAATACTTCCGAGAAGCACGCCTATCAGCAAAATTTCAGAAGAGATTGAAAAATAAGATGATAGAATCAGGGCAGCCGCTGCATTTACAATAATTTCACCCAGCATTCCTTCAGCACTTTTCCCGGGGAAAATTTTCAATCTACCATACCTTGAGCCAACCATTGCACTCGCAGCGTCTCCAAAAGTCAGAAACAACAAACTGGAAACAGCCACAGGATACGGAAAATACAGTATTGAAAGGAAGCTTGCAACCATAAAGTTTGTCTCGCCGGTAAGAACCCCGGGTCTTGTCTTGAATATTCCCGGGGAGTGCTTCAAAAGCCATGTCCAGAAACCAGGATGAAGGTATCTTTCAAACTCCATCAACAGAAGCCAGAAAAGAAAGAATGCCGAAATTAATGCAGGTGCAAGTGGATCAGAGGTAAGCAAATAGGTGAAAGGCGCAAGTCCACCCATTGTAATTCTGTACAGTTTCCTTTTCCACAGGATCATATTTTACACCTTATTTCTTTTATTGCATCACGATTGATGTAGATGTTTGTTATAATCAGGAGAACCGTTGAAACAGAAAGTTTTACGAAACCTTCCGGATATATCTGCCACAATATTAAAAAAAACAAAATTACCTCAGACAAAATTATCTTAAGAGAACGTGGATTTATTGACTGAGCGATAAACCAGAATCCAAGAATAAAAGGAAATACAGCCGGGGCAAGATAGAGCATTACCCCGCCCATTGTTGCAATTCCTTTTCCGCCCCTGAATTTCAAGAAAACAGGATAGCAATGTCCCAGGACTGCTGAAATCCCGATAATTGTGAGAAAAATCTCATTTGTAATACCGAGTGATTTTGCAATAGCCATGCTTCCAGCACCTTTAAGGGTGTCCCCAATCCATACAATAATTCCCCATTTTTTCCCGATTTGTCTTGCGACATTTGCTGCACCTGGATTTTTTGTTCCGATATTTCTGATATCCTTTCCGATGAGGAAGTATGTAAAAAGATAGGCAAAAGATATACTGCCGATAATGTATCCAAGCAGAATGAGAAAAATCATATTCATCACAAAAATTATACCGCAGTCAGTAATCCCTGCCAACAGTTATCGCTTTTTCTAATGAAACTTTCAGGGTTTATTTCAATCGTAAAATTCACCTAACCCAGTTATTTACAGGCACAAGAACATCAAGGGTTTCACCCTTGATAACCCGATAAGGT
>DYKA01000030.1:12249-17299 GCA_020722805.1 Vermiphilus sp. | reverse complement strand
TCAAAGATGTAATCCTAAAGTCAGATCCCATAGGTACATAGTTTTTAATGCTTTTCACTTTGTGCCTCTGTGCCTGAGTATAGCCCTCTTTGTTGATAAGTATTAACTTTGTGCCTGCGCATAACTGG
This sequence comes from Vermiphilus sp., assembly GCA_020722805.1. Taxonomy (GTDB): domain Bacteria; phylum Ratteibacteria; class UBA8468; order B48-G9; family DTJG01; genus DTJG01. The sequence continues at coordinate 17,171 of DYKA01000030.1, read as the reverse complement.
GTCCAGTAAGGATTTACTTCAGTCTGACAGTTAAGATTATATAACCAAAAATTTAAACAACAAATATATTATGGTGGGCTTGCTATGATATCCCTTATCTTCATAAGCGATTCTGTCAATGAGTTTTTCAACAGTTCCATAACAGGTTTTTCTTTTAGCGGGCGCATTCTTGAAATCTGCCACAGCAGCACAATGTAAAGAAACACGGTGACAAAGATTACAAGCTGATAAATTCCATAGAACCCCACCCTGAGGTGCCTGTATCTCTGAATCAAAAATCCCGCAACAGGAGAGGCAACAAGTACCGGAAGTTGCGCTCCAAAAACAAGCATAAAAGCAAAATATGAGAAACTTCTTTCCTGTGGGGCGAGAGCCATTCTCCTTGTTGTGTCTCCCATCAATTGCCCCGCAAGAACCACACCCCCGAGAAACGAACAGACCATCGCATACATCTTTACCAGATCAACAGGCAACAGGTGAATGTGCATAAGCACGGACAGATGGAAAATTGCCAGGATGCAGGAAACAAACAAAACATATCTGCTGCCGTATCTGTCTGCAAGTTTACCCCAGCCGAATGCAGACAATCCATAACCAAGAGTATTTGCCGACGCAAGCACCACGCAGAATGAAGAAGACATATGCAGTTCGGTTTTATAAAATGGTATAAGAAATGGTCCGATAATTCCGCTTATAAATGTCCACAGGGAAAGATATTTGAAATAAGTACGGAGATCTTTATTTTTCAGTATTGTAATAAATTCGTAGATAAGATTTATCTGTTGTGAGGACACTTTTTTTACCTCTGGAAGACGTGCCTTTGAAAGGCACACAGGAAAAGGTATTGAGAAAACTACTATCATTAGCGTGACATAAAAAAATCTGATGTATGCAGGGTCAAGACCGAGCATCTTTGAACAAACCTGTAACAGCGTATAACCCGTAAGCGTAAGAGAGATGCGAAGGATTCCGAGGAAGTATCCCCTTTCATTGTCATGAATGAGTGATGAAATCACTGGAAACCACGCATACACATACTGCTGCATAAAAAAATAAAACAGACACAGGAGAAAACTGAACATTACAAGCACAGCAGTGTGCGGAATAGAATTAGCAAAAAGAAACAATGGCATAAAGCAAAACTCAACTGCCAGCATACTCCATGCTGACCGGATAAAACTTATGTTAGGGTTACCTGCAACATTCTTCACCATCCAGAGTGATGTGATTCCAGTCAGTGAAGGAAGAACACTGAGCATGCCGATAATTTTTTCCCTGGCTCCAATTTTCAGAAGGAAAAGGGTAAATACAGGACCAAGACACACCGTAAAAAAGTATGTTCCTGAAATAAGGCCGATCATTAACAAAAATTTCTGGCGGGATGTCAGCATTTTTTATGAAAACAGTGGAGGCATATTAAGGCATAAGCCCCTTTTCTTTAAAACTCAGAAATGATTTTCTACAAACAACAATATGGTCTACAACCTCAATTCCCATCACAAGTCCAGTCTCTCTGAGACGCCTTGTGATGTTTATATCATCCTCCGAGGGCATGGGATCTTCAGAAGGATGATTGTGGGCAATGATAATCTTCGCAGCGTAGTGTTCTATGGCTGACTTAAAGGTTTCTCTCGGATGGACAAGGCTTGCTTCAAGAGTACCTTTTGATATTTCATCAATACCAATATTTCTGTTGCGTGAATCAAGACTGATCACGAAGAAATGTTCTTTTTTGTATGAGGTCAGACGTTTTCTGACAATCTGGTATGCCACATCAGGAGAACTTATTTTCTTTCCTCTGTCAATGGAGTCAATCCTGCGGCTTCTTTCAATTTCAACCCTTCTTGCTATCTCAAAACAGGCCTTTATCTGCGCTATCTTAGCAGGACCTATTCCTTTCACCGCGTTTCTTAACTCTTCCACTGATGCTTCGGCAATACCCAGAAGTGAACCAAAATGCGAAATCAATGCCTGACTTGCAACAGTGACCGGTGCACCCGAAACACCCTTGCCGAGAATAATTGCAAGAAGTTCCTGAGACGAAAGTGCCTCAGGTCCCAGTTCCAGTAATCTTTCTCTCGGCCTTTCTTCAGAAGGAAGGTCTGATACAGTAAAAACCTTTTTGGGATTTCTCATAATCAAGACTCCTGTTGTGATTCCTGTTCATCCTGTTGTTCTTCACCCTGTTCAAGATCCTTTTTGAGTTGAATGAACTCATTCTCAGCCTTCTGAAGCTGACTCCTGCAGAATTTTATCAACTCTACTCCTTCCCTGAATTTTTCAAGACCCTGTTCAACATCTATATCTTTCCTGTTAAGGTCTTCAACTATCTTTTCAAGTTTTTGCAATGCAGTTTTCAGTTTTTCTTTTTCCTTCATCCTTTTCTCCCTTTAAGAATCTTGGGTATCATCAACAGTTGAAAAGATTTTCCCTTCATGAAGTTTGATTCTGATTTTTTCTCCCCTTTTAACCTGATGTGATTTTTTTACCACCCTGTTTTCACTGTCATAAACAATGCTGTATCCTTTGCTCAAAATTGATTCAGGATTTGATGAAACTATCTTTGCCTGCGCCAGTTCAATGAAGTTTTCCAGCCTGTGAATATTTGATTCAAAACCATTAATAGTTCTATGAATTAGAACTGAAAGAGAATTTTCCATATTCTTTATTGTGATTTGCCACATAGAAAACTGATTTATAAATTTCCTTTCAATAAGCCGATAAGAATCAAAAACGGTTTTCAGACAGCTGTGCATTTTTTCTGCATGATGCCTTACTGAAAAAGAGTATCTCTGGATAATATTTTCAAAACCTGAGAAAATATCTGCTTTCAAAAACTCTACTGCATCTTTAAGATCCACAAGAAAGTCGCCAACATCAGAAATAATTTGTTCTTTGAAATTATCAATATTCTGGATCAACTGCTCTCTTTGATTGCGAATAAATGCAGCAACCGCTGTTGGTGTTGATAAACTCTTATCAGCCACAAGGTCAGCAATTGTTACATCTCTTTCATGACCAATACCCGTAATAACAGGAATTCTTGAGTCAAAAATCGCATTTGCGACATTTTCATCGTTGAAAGCTTTCAAACTTTCAAGGGAACCACCACCCCTGATAAGAACTATCACATCAAGGTATGGCATGTTTCTGTTGAAATATCTTATGGCTGAAATAATTGAATCCACAGCATAATCTCCCTCCACAAATACACCAAGATGGTAAACCTGAAATCCGTACTGACCAAGGTTTCGCATAAAGTCCTTTATTGCTGCTCCTGCCGGAGAGGTAATAAGACCAATTTTCTGAATGATTTCTGGAACCGGCTTTTTCCTTTCTGTCGCAAAGTATCCTTTTTCTTCAAGTTTTTTCTTCAGTGCCTCAAATGCCTGTTTCAGCGCTCCTTCGCCGAATGGTTCAATCTTGAAAACATCAATCCTGAATCTGCCTGATTTCTTATAAATTCCGGGAAACCCGGTAATGATTACCTGCATACCGTCCTGAAGAAGGTGCCTGTAAGCATCAAAACTTCTCCACCCGATAAAACATTCAACAACTGCGGATTCAGCATCCGGATCCGATTCCTTAAGAACAAAAAAACCGTATCTGTCCCTTGCATTTATATCGCTGATTTCACCAAGAACCCTGCACTGCATCTTTCCAAGTTCAAGGTTTATGGTATCAAGGAATTCAGTGACAGAAAGATACTCCTTTTTTTCTGATTCTGGAACCTGGTGAGTTTCTGTACTTTCTTCTGGCTGGTTGAAAAGATTCCAGTCATCAAGGGGATTTTTTTCTTTTTCCATTTTTTGTCTGAATATAAAAAGTTTGTTGAAAACCAGCAATATTAAACAGTAAAATTCTGTTCATTGCAAACATCCCGGGTTAATAGGCATTCCACGGATTGTATCTGTCAACGGTAAGGTCATAGATTTTTCTGGTTTCGTGATATTTTATTTTGGGAAGTTTCCCGTCCATGATTTGATTGAGAATTTCTCTGTGTCCGAACTGTCTTATAATCTCCCATTCTGTTCCACTATCAACAATCTGGTCTATGTCCCAGAAATATGCACCATCAAAGCCATTATCAAGAATATGAGACATAAAGGATGCCCTCGCTGGAAGATCGCCTGGTTTCCATGCTCCACCATGGGCATTAACACAAGAACCACCTGGATAAACCTTTGTTCCGTGTTCTTTTATTTTCATCACAGGTTCAAGATTCAGATTCAGCCCGGGGTCATCCTGATGTCCTGCACCAACAAGAACAGATTCAAAAAATCCATTTCTGACAAGCATCTCAATATCAAGGCCAAAAAGCAAGTTTCTTTCAAAATCTCTCGGGATAATACACGAAAGAACCTTTCCATGAGAAGAAACAAGTTTATGAACCCTGCCTATAAACTCACAAAGCAGATTATGCCTGATTTTTAGCATTTCAGGACTATCCACTTCATCTGGAAGTTCTGGTTTTCTTCCATAACTTCTTTCAAATGCTTCAATTACCGGCTGTTCACAAATCATCAGTGGTAGTCCACGGTTAAAAGCAAGGCATATGCCATCTGGATTATACTGAAGCAATTCATCAAAATATTCAAGGATTATGTCCTGTACCTCAGAAAATGCATAGCTGATTCTTCTCACCTTCTGCCCGTACTCATCAACACAGTGCCATTGCAGATTTTTTGCATAAAAAGTTGAAGTATAACCATGCAAAGGAAAAGGCCAGTAAAATGCACTGACCCTGAAATAATAATGAAGTTCAAGACCCATTTCATTTGTAATCTGCCTGACAAGAGCAAGAGGGTCGCACCCCTCATCTATTAAATTCTGCAGAGAACGATTAAAGACCCATCCCTTTTCATAGAAACAGGCATCATTAGACCATGGAAGTTTATCAGCAACCTTTGATTTTTTTATAT
>DYKA01000030.1:0-12149 GCA_020722805.1 Vermiphilus sp. | reverse complement strand
ATATGGAGCTTTTTACCTGTAAAGTCGGCTTCAAAACAAAAATAATCTCTCACATTGTAAGGAGATGCACTATACTGGTAATATCCTTTGTCTCCGTCAAGCCACACCCTTATTGCAGAATTAAAAGCAATATAAAGACGGTGAAAGCCAGTAATATTCAAATCCAGTACAAGAGCACCTGCAGGAGAACAGGCACCTGTTGCAAGCCCCCTACCGGAAAAATCATCAAACTCATAATCAAATACAATCCAGCCGTTACCAGTTTTGCTTGCTGGTTTGAATTGTCCACAAATTAAAGAAGGAAGATCTGAGAAAACTTTTTCTTTGTTTTTTTCTGGCATTGTCTCTCCTTTTGAACAATATAATTTTACTCCATTATACATCCGTACAGAAATGAGTTTCACTTGTTTCACGAAAACACCTGTGGTAAAATTATATCAAGCATCATCAATCACGAGGCAGCGATATGAAAAAGATTGATCTTCTTCCTGCTACAAAAGAAAACCCAAGAAATTCTGAAGGAAGCATGATTGAATTGAAAAATAATGAAATCATGTTTGTTTATACTCATTTCTATGGCGGTATGTCTGACAATGCCCGGGCATATCTCGGAGCGAGACACTCAAAGGATAAAGGCGAAACGTGGGCAGAAAAAGACAGAATTATTATAGAAAATGAGGGCATGGAAAATGTTATGAGTGTTTCGCTAATAAGATTGAAAACAGGCGAGATTCTTCTGGGGTATCTTATAAAAAACTCACTCATGGACTGCAAATATTATATAAGAAAATCAAAAGATGAGGGACAGAGTTTTTCTGAGAAAATCCTTGTTACAAATACAGATTGCGGCAATGAAAATTATTTTGTGGTCAACAATGACAGAATCATACAACTCTCAACAGGAAGAATTCTTGTGCCTGCAAGTCATCATTCAACTCCAACAGGCGAGTGGAAAGACCGCAAGCCGGGCAGGATAATGGTTTTCTACTCTGACGATAATGGAACAACCTGGAAATCAGGCAAAACAGTACTTGAGACCCCTGATACCAATGACAAACATGGCCTTCAGGAACCAGGTATTGTTGAATTGAAGAATGGTAAACTCCTGATGTGGATAAGAACAAATCTCGGCAGCCAGTTCTACTCTTATTCAGATGATTGTGGTGAAACATGGACAAAGGTCCAGCCGTCTGACTTGATTTCTCCCCTTTCACCAGCAAGCATTAAAAAAATACCAGAAACAGAAGACCTGCTTGCCATCTACAATGATAGAAGTGGAAGATTTCCAATCTCAGAAAATCCATATCAAAGGACTCCTCTTGTGGCAGCAGTTTCAAAAGATGAAGGAAAAACATGGATAAAACATTTTGTAATTGAAGATGATCCTGAAGGAAGATTTTGCTATACCTCAATCCTTTTTACTGACCATAAGATTATACTCAGTTATTCAGCAAATAAAGCAGACCAGCCGTGGGGATTATTAAGAATCTGTTTGATTGATATTTCTGAGATATACGGATGATTACTCTCTTGCAATCTGTTTCATATAATCTATCTTTTCCCACTTATCTTTGAAATTCCATATAGGGAAAATTGAATTATTTTGAAAAAGAGGTTCTTCAATAGGAAGAAAAGGATAGAGTTTTCTTGCAATTTCATAGTCTCTGGTCCCTGGTATTGGACTGTATTCAGCAACTTTTATTTTGCAGGGAAATTGCTTCAAAATCTTGATTGTATCAATAACGTTCTCAATTGTCTGTTCAGGCAAGCCCGCAAGAATATACACACCAATCTCTTCTTTTGAATATCCCGCATCAACAAGATTTTTCATAGCATTTTCAAAATCCAGAAAATTAACCTTGAAATCTGATTCCTTTTGTCTTTTTCTGTCCAGAGATTCAACAGATAACCTTATTGTTCTGAAACCAGATTGTTTTAAAAATTCTGCAGAATATTTGTTGATATACCGAGGATGAATCCCATTTGGCGTGTGGTAATTTAAAGTTCCAACAGTTTTGTTGACATCGTTAAGAATTTTTTCAAGATGGTTTTCAAAATTACACAGTAATGCATCATCATAAAACGCAATATCTCTGATATTAAACTTCCTGACATTCCAGTTTATCTCCCTCACAACATGGTCAATATTTCTCAAAAGATATTTCTTTTCAATTTTTTTAACACCGCAGTAATAACATGAAAACGGGCATCCTTTTGAAGTGCGAACAACAAGGTATGAAATTTTATCATAGACATCCCAATGCGGTTCCAGGTTTTCGGGTAAAAAGAACCTCTGGCCGAAAGAATTGTTAAACTGTATAACAAATTCTTCAATATCGCCACCTTCAAAAATAATATCAGCACCAGTGTTTTTTGCATGTTCAGGGCAAAAAGTCGCATATGCTCCACCAAGAACAATCGGGACGTTCATAAATTTCCTGCATAGATTTATCACCTCTTCAACGCCCGGATACCAGTATGTCATTCCACAGGTCAAGAAAATAAAATCAACCCTGCCTATTTTCTCAATAAATTCAATGAAAAATTCATCAGGCAAGCCAAACCTTTTGTATCTTCTCGGAACATCCTTGTAAATATGCGGTTTATCAACTATCTTGAAATAATAATTTCCACAGCCGAATTTTCTGTCCTTTCGGTTCTTTTCATAAAACTTATGCTCCCTGTCCATGAAATCAAAGAAGAAAACATCCCATCCGTTTTTTATGAAAAGGTCAATGATAAAGAGAAATCCATAAGGCTTACTCCAGAGGTCAAATGCAGAAAAATCATAAACTGGCGGGTTTACAAATAGTGCCTTCATTGATTTTTCAGACATTCATCATGGTATCATTGCTTCTGAACCGACTGCAGAAAAATTTCATTGCCAAATTTTATTTTATATCGGCTTATTCTATTTTTACCTTTTGATGTCCAGGGTTTCATATTCATCTCTTCAGCACAGTATCCGCCCTCAGTATATGAAACACCGTCCTCAATAACATAAAGATAATCGTTGAAAACGCGGACAGTATGTATTCCTCCAATCTCGGGGTCTTCTAATCTTGCAATTTCCTTCATGGATTTCCCGTCGTCATAAATAATTGAGACAAAACCTTCTGGCATCCTTGAACCTGCAAAAATCAGAGATTTTTTCGCATCCAGTGAAACACCGATGGTTTTGAATGGTAGTTTAAGAGAATAAACCTCAACCACATCGCTTCCTGTATCCATCATTTTCGTAATACCTGTGTTCCAGCCGGTACGATACAAAAAGTTTTTTCTGGCTGATTTTTCCATTGATGGTCCGGGTCGAATAATATAGGGATCTACATTTGCGCTGTAAAGATAACCTTCAAGTTCAGGTTTTGTTCTGTCATAAACCTTAAGGTCTCCAATATAAATCTTGTTTTTTTCTCCAATGCATATACCTGTTGGCCAGAATGTTGTTGAAGGATGCCTTCCACTGTCTTTATGTCCACCGATATAAAACCAGTACGCTCCAGTACCAAGCTTGTATGAACCTGTTCCATATGTTCCGTACTCACTGCCTGCGATGTAAATGCGATTTTCCTCTGGAACCAGGACTACCTGATGGCTGCGGTGTATGCCAGGAATTTCACCGTCAACTCCAAAACCGATATCAAGACTTTTACCATCTTGTTTCAATTTTATTAATTTACCAGGATACATACCTGCCACCATCTTTTGAAGCCGCAGAAGAACAAAGATACCCCCATCAGGCGCAACTGCAAGGTCCCATGGATTTTCAAAAAAACATGGAAAAAAATAATAAACTCTTGCTGTAGCCGGCTTTAACAGTTTTGCAGGATTTATCCTGATAATGCTGTCTGAAACAATAAAACTTGTTTCTCCTCTGAGTTTATCTCCTGTATTTCGGTATTCAACGTCATTCACAAAAACAGAAGAAATCTGTCCCTGAACCTGAATCTGTGGCATATCAGGGTCTATGGATGCTTCCTTATGAAAAAGCCCGATCCTTCCGTTTATACCAAAATCCTTATCAATGGTCCATTCAATACCCCTGCTTACATACGCCCTGTATCTGCCTGGTATGACATCGTCACCCTTAAAATCAGTTCCATCTCAAATAGCAAGATACCTGCCTTTCTCTTTTTCTGAAGCAGGCAGAAATTTTATCAACCTCTTTGAATTGTCTCTGATTGCAACCCAGTACAACGAATCTGCATCACCGGAGAATGTTATTGAAATGTTTTTCTCTGATTGGCTGTGAGCAAAATGTGGCAATAAAGCCAGAAAGAGAGATACAGAAACCATAAAGAATAGATATTTTCTCATATTTTTCTCTGTTTTCAGTCAATAAGGATAAAATCCATTCCCTTGAATTTTACCCGGACGTTTGTCCCCCCCCACCATCTATAATCAATCTACCTCCGTTTTTGACCCATGAACTGATTGAGTCAAATGTTTTTCTTTCAACATAGGAAAACGGCATATAAAGAACCTTATAGTTTTTAAGGAGACCACCATCAACATCATAACTTGATATGATATCCACATTGTAGTTTGAGTGAAGCAGAATCAAATAAAGTGCAACAATCTCCTGATGAAGCGTTGCGTCCCATATCTCCTGAGCAGGAGTCCACAACACTGCAATCTGAGATTTTTCTGGTTTTGACCCGTATAGATAATCCTCTGCTTCAGCAAACTCACGATGTATAATTGCAAATTCCCTCAAAAGGTCCCTGACTATTTCATTGGCGTAATTTTCGTTTCCCCACATTCCGCCATAACTGTACCAGTGGAAATGTTCTGCTCCCCTTGCTGCAAGCTCATACACCTGAAAATGATTAAGAAAACATGGATATGAACCCCTTGCTGTTGTTATGTATGCTCCCATCGGACCATTACGAATCTGACTGCGCATCATATCACCATACCACGAAAATATTCCCTGAAGATAAAAGTTGTACCTTGGAGTTGGTTCCCCGTATATTCCTTTCATGCCACTTTTCCTGTAAACCATCCAGAAGTCCCAGCCGTGCCCGTCATAACCACCTCCAAGAACTCCTGCAGCAGGCCAGTTTGGCGAAATAATAAATGCATCCGGATAATACTTCTGCGCTATCTTTCCTGTTTCTGCTGCAATGTCTGTTACGTATTCCATCCTTGCCCTGTTAAGCCAGTAAAACAAAGATGGGTTATTCTTCTTCAAAAATTCTCTATAAGGGGGTTTAGAAACTTCAGGGACCAAACGAACCTCATCATAACTTCTCAGTGCAATATCAGAAAGAGGCACATTCATTTTCTTGAAATAAGAAACAACAAGCGGCTGAACCTGACTGTCAAGTGCAATGAATTCTTCAAAAGAACCAGAAGATATCTCATCATCTCCATGAAGAACTTTCACATTATCACGATTGATTCTTCTGTAATATGAGTCAAGAGACCTTAAAGCAACTGTTGCACACTCTCGTCTTTTTGCATCAAGCCCATCATAGGTCAAAGGCCAGATACTTGTTCCCCAGTGGTCAACATATAAAAACCCCATATCCTTCACCAGTTGACTCAAAAAAAGAGAATTTTCAGAATCAAAAAAACAATTAAGTCCGGTTTCCTTCAAAAGCAAAAGATTTTTTCTCACCCATTCTGGCTCATCATCCATATGGCAGTTGAAATCGGTTGAAAAGGCAATAAGTTTCGGGTTTTTCCTGAGTGGAAAATCCTTCATCTCAGTGCGGATGTACTGGATTGTCTCTTCAATAAATTCATCTGCTGTTTTAAGTGTGAGCAGAGGAGGTTTAGCACTTTCGGGAAAGTAATACAGATAAACATGAAATGTTTTTGGCCTGTCTTTCCATAAAAACAAACGGGAAATATCCTGCTGTTTGTTTTTCACCCTGATTTCTATCTCGCAGAATGGGGGAGAATCTGTTTCATTGTAAATATGAAGAACCTTTCCATAGCCGGGCATCTTCATCCATCCTGTCTCTTCATTCCTGTTCAACCATATTTCCTGCGGCGGTTTTTCTGAAGATAGTCCGTTTTTACCTGCATATCCGAGAAGTGGAAGGAAGTCCCAGTCCTTATAACCATTGAAGTCAACCATGCACCTTGACACCCTGAATGAGTATGTTGCTGGACTATTGGAAAGATTTTTCACCTTTACCTCAAGAGTAAATTTATCCTCACCGTGCAAAAGAAAATTTCCGAGGAGCATTACCAAAACAGAAAAAAACAATTTCTTATTCATTCGGTCGTCTTGTCAAATAAGACGGCTTTATCTTTCAGACATTGTAATAACATGCCAGTTGTCTGTCCGGAACTGAAAGGCAGGAAGCCCTGCCTTATTGTACAGATTGCACACTGGATTTCTTGCCCACGCATATCTAACCGCCACCGGTTCTTTTATGTCGTTGTTCCACACAACAACAGTATCGCCCTCAATCTTTGCCTGCGCCAATTCCGCCAAGATGTGTACCTGTTTCAGGAGTTATCTTAACCTTTGCAAACCCTGCATTCATAGGTGAACCTGTTCTGAATAGTTTATTTCAGTTTGGTATCTCAGTCAAAAAGTTGCAGAAGTTGAGATACATAGGTAACACCCAGTTGAGGTAAATACTCAGTAAAGTGCATTTTCATTGAATATTTACTTAGGTTATATGACACCATCAAAAACAGAAAGCAAAAGTGTTACCTAAATACCCTACTTGTACAACAATTTGACAGATTTTATTTCTGCAAGTAATATATTAAGTATGAAAAAAGTTTTCACTGTTTTATTTATATTTTCACTTCTTTTTGTAGTTCAGTTGAGTTATGAACACAAACATTTTTCCTTTGAAAGTCCCCTTGATATAAGGTGTTCAATCTGCATTAATATCAGTGCTTTTGCACCATTTACCTTTCAGGTTTTTGCCCTGTTTTTAATCCTCGCATACCTCTGTTTAATTTCCTTTTCACTGCCAATATTAATCAAACTTTCTCCTAAAAAAGCCCTTCAAATTCGTGGACCTCCGTTGAAACCAATCTTTTATAGTTGATTTAATTCAAATTATACGAGGAGGTATCCATGAAACCAACAAAATTTATGGCCAGATTTTTATGGCTATTTATTGTCTCAATATTCACAACAGGGTTTCTGGCTTACTGTCAGAACATAGAAGAGAGAATAAAAACCCTTGAACAGACACTAAAATCTCAGGAAGAAATAATTAAAAATCAGCAAAAAATTATTGAGCAACTCCAGAGCGAGCTTGAACAGATTAAACAGGCAAGGGAAGAAGAAACTCTATCAAAACCTGAGGAAAAACCTGCATACACCTCTGGTGGATTATTTGGGTCTTCTGTTGCATATAATCCAAATATCTCATTAATATTTGATACCATAGGGTATTCATCAAACTTAAACAAAGAAGAACTTGAATCAAAAAGTATCCCGGGTTTTTTACATCACCATCATGAAGAAGATCACCATGCTCATGGCCACATTCATAAAGGAGTAAATATTCGCGCAGCAGAGCTGTATTTTTTTGCGCCTGTTGACCCATTTTTCAATCTTTATGCAACAATTCCAGTTTCAGAAGAAGGCGTTGAACTTGAAGAAGCATATTTTATTACAACATCTCTTCCTGCTGGCATTCAAGCAAAGGTTGGAAAATTCAAAAGTGGGTTCAGCAGATACAACAGCCAGCATGCCCACAACTGGAACTTTGTTGACCCACCCCTTGTATATCATGCATTTACTGGAGACGAAGGCATCAATGAAAAGGGAATTCAGCTAACTTTCCTTCCAGAACTTCCTTTTTATACTCAAGTCGGAATAGAAACTTTTCAGGGAGACAATGAAATACTCTTTGGCGAAGATGCATCATCAGGACTCCACGCAATAGGTGCCTTTGCAAAAACATCTTTTGACATTGGAGAATACAGTACAATTTTATTTGGCCCTTCTGTCATTGCCGGAAAAACAAAAACCAGTTCAATTGAAGAAGATCATATATTCTCCGGAGATTCAACACTCTGCGGATTTGAGTTCACATACAAATGGAAACCCTCAAGATGGAAAAGCTTCACACTTCAAACTGAATATCTCTGGAGACATCAAAAAGGGATTCTAACAGATGACTCTACAGGTGTGGCTCATCCACTTGAAAGAACCCAGGATGGAACCTATCTTCAGGCAATTTATCAAACCGGTAGATGGGCTTTTGGAACAAGATACGACCTGCTTGAACCCTTCAATGATAAATACCAGCTTGCAGGTGTCCAACAACATTTCGGTGATAAACCATGGAAAACATCAGCAATGGTAGAATTCAATCCATCTGAATTTTCAAAGATAAGATTGCAGTACAATTATGATAAAAGCGCAAGAAATGGGAAAAGTAACAGTGAATGGTTTCTGCAGTTTATCACAGGTATCGGAGCACATGCAGCACATTCATTTTAACATAGGAGAAAAAATGAAATTGACAAAACCAGTAGTGGCATTTCTTATTCTGATTCTGACAGGAAAACTGTTTGCCGGCCTTAATGTCGTCGCAACACTTCCATGGATTTCAAGTATTGTAAAAGAAATTGGAAAAGAAAAAATTTCTGTTACAACACTTGTGAAAACAAACCAGGACCCTCATTATGTTGAAGCAAAACCCAGTCTGATAATTGCTGCAAAGAAGGCAGACATAATTATGTACAATGGGCTTGACCTTGAAATCGGATATCTTCCTGTAATCATAGAATCATCAAAAAATCCGCGGATACAACCGGGAAAAGAGGGAAATTTTGACTGCTCACGCTTTGTAAATCCAATTGAAAAACCTTCCTCTGTTGACAGAAGCATGGGAGACATTCACCCTCTCGGGAATCCTCATTATCATTTTTCGCCTATCAACATTCTTCGTGTAGCAGAAGGAATGGCTGAAATACTTGCAAAGATTGACCCAACGAATGAAAATTATTACAAACAAAACTACAGAGAATTCCATTCAAAATGGCAGGAAAAAGTAAAACAATGGAAATCAGCAAACCTTTCAGGGAAAAAATTTATTGCTTATCATCTGCTGTTTTCATATCTTGCAAAGGACTTCGGATTCCAGATTGTCGGTACCATAGAAGCAAAACCAGGTATTCCACCATCATCCGGAGATATAAAAAAAATAATTGAAACCATACAGAAAACAAAACCCGATGGAATTCTTTTTACAACGTATGATCCGAAAAAACCTGTATATTTTGTTTCAGAAAAAACACGACTCAAAGCAATTTTGATGCCGCATGATGTAGGTTCACTTCCTGGCACAGAAAACTGGTTTTCTTTTATGGATAAAGTAATATCACTAATAACGGAGAATTAATATGGAAACACTTTCAATCCTTTTTATTCCTTTTATCGGTTGTATTCTGTTGATACTTCTGCACACATACTTTGGTGTTCATGTGCTTGAAAGAGGCATTATTTTTGTTGACTTAACCCTTGCCCAATTTATTTCTGTTGGTGCAGGTTTGGCAATCTATCTTAGTAATGAACAATCACAATTAATATATGCCTTTGTATTTGCTGTAATAGGTGCCCTGATACTTTCACTTTCAAAAAGGATTGCAAAAATTGTTTATATTGAGGCGTTTATTGGGGTGCTGTATATCTTTTCATTTGCTGCCAGTATTTTACTTCTTGATAAAACACCGCATGGACTTGAAGAACTCAAAAACATCCTCAATGGAAACATACTCTGGATTACCGGAAAAGACCTATTGGGGATGTTTGTTCTTTATGCTGCTATCGGTGCTTTCCAGTTTGCCTTTAGAAATAAATTCCTCGCCCTCTCACAGGAAAAGGATAATTCCTTCTTATGGGAATTCCTTTTCTTTTTAAGTTTTGCTATTATGCTGGTAAACTCAATAAGAATTGCTGGCATTCTGCAGGTGTTTTCATTTTTGATAATCCCTGCGCTTATTGGAAAAACTTTTACAGGGCAAACTGGAAAAATTCTCGTAATAGGATGGGTCGCGGGAATCTTTGCAAGTATCGCAGGAATGATAGTCTCATACAAACTTGATTTTTCAACATCATCTCTGATTGTTGTCTTTTTAAGCCTGACTTTCTTTTTAATTTTGGGGATAAAGATGAAAAAAATCAAGACCTGAATAGAAATTTGGTTATGGAATTTAAGAGATTGATTGTTTTGTAAATATTAAGTATGAATATTCAATGCAAAATGCAAATTGTAAATTGCAAAATTAAAATTATTTAGCCTTTATTACATTTTTCAATATCCATAATCTGTGGACTATATTTATTACACTTTTCACTTTGCAATGTGCACCTTGCAATAAAATGTACTTTGCTGAGTATTTACTTTGTTTTTTTATTATCCGAAGTTTCAGAGATTAAACTTTGGTTTTTCTGGCCTTGTTAACCTGGTTTTAATTTACATAGATGCCAGGTAAAACATCTGATATTCCATTATTTTAAAATTTCTATCTGGCTTGGGTCATTCAGAATAATCTCAGGTTTACCATTATATTCTTTTATGTAGCCGTGAACATGAACTTTTTCCCCATAATAATATTTTTCTGGTTTCTCCGGAAAGCGTGAAAAAACTGATGCAAGTATAACCGCAGTAAAGTGACGTTTATAATCTTTGTGGAAATTAAGGAAGCACGCCTTCCCTGAATTATATGTGGCGACAATCTTTCCTTCTACTGTTGCAAACTCTCCATAGTGTTTTACAGCATCCTGCCAGGAAATGACCTGGCTCGTTTTTAGTTGTTTCTCTTTAGAAAAGGCCGTGTCTGCCTGTTTACCTGTCACTGTCTTTTGAAACAAATCAGTGCGCGTCTGGTCAATGAACCAGACCTTGGCTAAAAACATCACCAGAATAATCGCCACCACGGTTGCCCCAAGCCTGACAAGGAATTTTTTAATATCAGTACCGTTATTATTATTTATCATAATATTTCCTCCCTTAGCGAAAATTGGCACGATAAAAATTAGATATACCTTTTATTATGTAAGTGTCCATATCTTATGAAACACCAAAGACCCCTGTCAGAAGGGTCTTCCTTAACTCCATAAACACCTGTAATGTAAAATATCCAGTGTAGATGGATATAATATGAAATTCTTACCATATTATCTTGCCTTCTTTTCGGTTTGAAAATCCATTTTTCCCATCTGTTCAAAAGGATATTTTTGTACAAGTTGCTCAAGAATTTCATCTAATTTCTTGCGTCCTTCCATATTAAGAGATTCATATCTCATTATAAGGTTGACAATCCTACCATCCCTGAGAGATAAGTACCACAATCCATACTGATGTTCGCGTGCCTGGCGTTCCAATGCAATAAATTCATTTTGACGGGAAAAAGGAAACCGGGTATAAGCGTATGCATAGCCTCTGCGGATTAACTCAGCATTTACAAGACGGTTTTCCACAAAAACATACGCAAGAAGTCTTCCGTAATGATCCCTGAGATTACCAGGTTCATATTCTAAAAAACATTCTGCCCCTTCTACCAATCGTTTCAAAAATTCTGTCGCTTCTTCGCCAAATCTTTGCACAGGAATCTCCGGATGGTGTATTTCTGGTGCATCTACACCAATCAAGCGAACCGTCTCGCCATTATCAAGTACTATCGTATCCCCATCAAGAACACTAATGACACGAAATGGGCCCCTTGAAGGTAGAACCTCGCCTGTAGATATGGCCGGAGAACTTTTTAAGTATATATCAGGTTGTATTAAATTGATCGCTCTTTTATGAACTATAAACATTCCCAAAATCACAGTTGCTGTAATTATCACAACTGATATCAGGTATTTGTCGTGTAAAAATCTCATACTCAAACTCCAGAAAAGTTTTGCCCAACATTCAGTCTTTTACAAGGAGTCAATACACACATTTTAGAGTAGGAAACCTTCCAGTATAACTATCTGATAAAACCGTATCTTTGTTTTTCACCATTTTATCTTTTAAACAAATGATGATTCTCGAAAGTATTTACGCGATTAATATCATAATACTAAATTTCAAATAATTTCGCAATAGAATTTACCCGGCTTTGCAGAAAGTCACAGGATAAGCGAGTGGATGAATGGTAAATATTTTCTCAGCACCGTTCATATTTACAGGCACAAGAACATCAAGGGTTTCACCCTTGATAACCCG
>DYKA01000146.1 GCA_020722805.1 Vermiphilus sp. | reverse complement strand
ACAAACTTTTGCACGAAATAGGAAAACACAAAGTAAGGAGAAACAATTTTAATAAGAGAAATACTTAAAAAATAAGGATGGAAATAAGAAAATGTTTGTTAATTACACAGAAAGTGCAAAAGTTTGGTTTTTGCGAATTTCAGCAAAAACGAACAAAAACCATAAGTCTCCTCAAAGAAGTGAGGGGATTTAGGGGAGTTGGACCTACGGGGGATATAAAGGGGAGTGAGTCCCTTTATGGTCAAAATTTACCTTCATACAAAATTTTGGTGTTATGAAAAAAAGAGACCTTATTGATATCAAGGATTTTACAAGAGAAGAAATTTATCGTATTTTTGAAAAGGCGAAGTTTTTCAAGTTTCAGAGAAAAAAAGGTTGTGAGGTTTCAGATATTCTTAAAGGCAAATGTATAGGGCTTTTGTTCAGGAAACCATCAAGCAGAACACGAGTATCCTTTGAGGTTGCTATTATTGAACTTGGAGGAAACCCAATATTTCTTGAGTCATCTCATCTTCAGATATCACGCGGAGAAACAATTCAGGATACCGCAAAGATTTTCAACCTCTATTTAAGAGGCCTTGTAATCAGGACATTCCAGCAGTCAGAGGTTGAGACATTCGCAAGATATTTTGATTATCCAGTCATAAATGCACTAACTGATTTTTCTCATCCCTGTCAGATTCTTGCTGATTATTTCACAGTATGGGAGATTAAAAAACATCTTGAAGATGTTGTTATTACTTACATTGGTGATGCTAACAATGTCTGCAATACCTTGATTGATGCAGCAGATATTTTGGGTGTAAGGATAAATGTATCAGCACCAAAGCAATACACTGTGGATGAAAAGGTAATACGGTCAATGAAGAACCCGAATCTACTGAAAATCAGTGATGACCCCTATGCCTTTATTTCAGAATCAGATGTCATATATACTGATACCTGGATAAGTATGGGAGATGAAGCAGAAAAAAAACAGCGTCTTGAAATATTCCGTCCATATCAGGTCAACCAGCATCTTATTAAAAATGCACCTGAAAACTTTCTATTTATGCACTGCCTTCCAGCCCATAGAGGTCAGGAAGTAACAGACGAGGTTATTGACGGCAAGAATTCTATTGTCTTGCAACAGGCGGAAAATCGTCTTCATGTTCAGAAGGCGATACTCTGGTTTCTTTACTCAGGAAGTAGTAATGCCTCTTAAGGCCAGACTGATAAAAATAAGACAGGTTCTTGAAGAGAAGAAAACTGATTGTATTATAATCGCTAGAACTTCCAATATTTTTTATCTTACTGGTCTTTATGGTATTGAAGGGTATCTTTGCATCTTAAAAAAAAATATCGTTTTTTTTACAGGTGGAATTTATTATCAGTTCGTTTATGATAGATTAAAGGACGTCAAACTTGCAAATTTTTCCCTTGAAGATTTCAATAAAGGAAATTTCATTAAGTTTGTAAAAAATCTCAAAAAACCTTCAGTTCTGGCATCAGAATTTTCAGTGCAAAGATGGAAAGCACTTTGTCAAAAAACAGGCAAACAAATTAAGCCAGTTAATGATTTTATCTATGAAATGAGAGCCATAAAGACACTGGAAGAAATTGAAAAAATCAAGAGCGCTGAAAAGATAACGTTTTCTGTATTGAAAAAAATAAGAAGTATGATAAAGCCCGGTGTTTCAGAATTAGACATTTCATCTGAAATTCATTACCAGATAAGAAAACAAGGCGGAGACAAAGAATCTTTCCAGCCGATTGTTGCCTCAGGAGTAAACTCCTCTTATCCACATCACCAGCCCACAAGAAGAAAACTTAAAGAAAACGATATAGTAGTTATTGATATTGGAGCATGTGTTGCAGGATATAATAGCGACATTACAGAAACAATTATTTTGGGCAAAATGTCAGAAGACCTCAGAGTTGCTTTTAATGCCGTGAAACTTGTACACACATCTGTTTGTGAACTGATTTCATCTGGTGAAAAATCTTGCAAAAAACTTCACAACTATGCATTAAACATATTCAAGAGGTTTAATCTTGATACTTTCTTTGTTCATGGACTTGGCCATGGGGTGGGTATTGATATTCATGAACTGCCAGTTTTAGCCAAATCAAGCAGAGACATATTGAAAAAAGGGATGGTTTTCACTATAGAGCCAGGCGTTTATTTACCTGAGAAATTCGGAATAAGAATAGAAAAGATGGTCTATGTATAAGAAGTGAAATATTATTTAACTTGTTTCAACATCTTCCCCCTTTCATAACCCCATTTCATTTCCCCCTTTGGAAAATTCCCTCTCAAATTTTCCCCCTTTGATACCCCCCTGCATTCTCCCCCTTTGAAAAAGGGGGACCAAAGGGGGATTTGAAATCTCCCCCTTTGGAAAAGGAGGATTGAGGGGGATTTACAAAAGGAAGGAGAAAAGCAAGAAGAAATTTCATCCGAAAGTGCTATCTACGACCCATCTCAACAAACACTTGACAAAAATTGGGTCTTTCGTATTTAAGTTGCATTAATAGTATTTAATCTTGGGTTTAGTAGACCGCAATGTTGATGAATTTTTAATCTGAAATAATCAATATCTTTATCCCATAAGC
>DYKA01000029.1 GCA_020722805.1 Vermiphilus sp. | reverse complement strand
GGGTTATCAAGGGTGAAACCCTTGATGTTCTTGTGCCTGTAAATATGAACGGGGTAGGTGAATATTTACCTTAAATTAACCTGGTAAGCGAAACATCATTAAGTGTGGGTGTCTTGTTGGGTTTTGAATATACCAGCAGAAAGGATTAATTTGAATGCTTCCTCAGCACTCAAGTCTATCTTTTGTAATTCAGAGTTTTCTTTCATTATAAAAAAATTGTTAGGAAGAGGAATAAAAATATTCACAAGGTTTTTTTCGGGATTTTTTTCAGCAATCTGCATAGGTGGTTTGCCTGTGATAAAGCCCAACATATAAGTTCCTTTTTCTGGAAATTCTACCAGTACAACATCCTTGAATGCTTTTTTCTCAGGATTCAGGATATTATCACCAACAGTTCTGAAAAAAGTATAAATCTTGTTGAGCAATGGAAGTGCCAGAAAAATTTTTTCAAGGTACCGAAAGATTCTTCTGCCGAGAACATTTTTTGCAAGAAAACCAAAAAATAGCAAAATCACTAACAAGGATACCAAACCCATACCAGGAAAATATAAAGCAGGAATAAATTTTTGAAAAAACTGGCCGGTAATCTTTTCAAGAAAAATAAAAATCCTGTATAGAACCCATATAGAAATTGCGAAAGGTACTATAAAAAGTGTTCCTGCAATAATATATTCTATAATTTTTTTCATTTTTTCTCCATATTGTTTTTTAGGTTCTGCCAAATTTGGCTATGTTTTTATTTTTCCCCCTTTTTTTTATCTTCTTTCTCCTTCCTTTTGTAAAGGAAGGTGGGGATGGATTTTATTAAATCTCCCTCAATCCCCCTTTTTCAAAGGGGGAGGATGGATTTTCTTTTCTCCCTCTTCAAAATCCCCAAATCCCCCTTTCAAAAGGGGGGAAAATTGCTCCTGCAGTAAAATCTTTCATCTGTTTCTTGACACTACCGTTTTTTATTATTCCCATTCTATGGTTGCAGGCGGCTTTGAAGTAATATCATAGACAACTCTGTTTATTGCTTTTATCTCATTTACAATGCGATTTGATATATTCTCAAGAATGTTAGAAGGAATCTTCGCCCAGTCAGCGGTCATTCCATCGGTGCTGGTTACTGCCCTGAGCGCAACAACATATTGATATGTGCGCTGGTCTCCCATAATACCAACACTTTTTATCGGCAAAAGTACTGCGAATGCCTGCCATATCTTCCTGTAAAGATTGGCTTTTCTCAGTTCATCAATATAAATAGCATCAACCTCTTTCAAAATTTCAAGTTTTTCTCTGTCAATCTCTCCGATAATGCGGACAGCAAGTCCTGGTCCTGGAAATGGATGTCGCTGGATGAGTTTTTCAGGCAGGCCTATCTTTTTTGCAATTTTCCTCACCTCATCTTTGAAAAGATACTTGAACGGCTCAACAAGTTTAAGTTTCATTTTTTCCGGGAGTCCACCGACATTGTGGTGTGTTTTTATTCTTGAGGTCGGTCCGCCAAATACGGAGATGCTTTCAATCAGGTCAGGATACAATGTACCCTGCGCAAGAAAGTCAGCACCGAAAGACTTTGCTTCTTTTTCAAAAACCTCAATAAATGTCCTGCCTATAATTTTTCTTTTTTCTTCAGGGTCAATAACCCTTTTTAGTCTTTCTATAAAAATCTCAGAAGCATCAACATATTTCATATTAACAAGGTCGCCAAGTGCTTCCATTACCTCTTTTTCCTCATTTTTTCTTAGAAGACCATTGTTAACAAAAACTGCAAGAGACCTGTCCCCGGCCACCTGATGAAGTATAACACTCAATGTTGAAGAATCCACCCCGCCGCTCAAGGCGCAAACGACCCTGCTTTTTCCTATTCTGGTGGCAATTTCTTTCTTTGCTATCTCAACCATAGAAGATGCAGTCCAGTCAGGTTTAAGTCCTGCAACCTTATACAGGAAATTTTTCAGCATTGTCTTGCCGTGCCGGGTATGAATAACCTCAGGATGAAACTGAAATCCATAAACTGAACCCTGCTGATTTTTGAATGCTGCAATCCTGCAATTTGCAGTTCTTCCGATTGATACAAAATTTTCGGGCAAATTTTCAACCTGATCGTAATGGCTCATCCACACAACTGTTCTATTTTCAATACCTTCAAAAATAATATCTTTTTCAGGATAAAAAACTGTCTTACCATATTCCCTTATCTCTCCATGAACAATATTTGCTCCGTGCAGTTTTGCTGAAACCTGCATTCCAAAACATATACCCAGAATTTTATATCTTCCATTAAAGATCTCAGGGTCAGGTGAAAATGTTATCTCTGACTCGGTTATATGCCCTGGACCGCCTGAAAGGATTATTGCGGTGGTGTTTTTTTCTCTAAGGGTTGATTCACTGACATTATAGGGGTATATTTCGCAATAAATTTTCAGTTCCCTGATCCTTCTTGCTATCAGTTGAGTGTACTGTGAACCAAAATCAAGTACTGCAACCATTTATTCTCCGGTTGTGATAAGATTTGATTGTTCGTATGTGGAATAATAGTAGGGTGTTGATGCTTCAAACTCACCCGCACATGTATCAACCATTTTATAGTCAGGCATTATACCAGATTTTTCCCTCAGATGTCTGATTTCTTCTTCCTTTTTGCCGAGAATTCTCGCTATGTGAACATCCGAAAAACCAAGTTCCTTTGCCTTTTTAAGCAGTTCAATATTAAGGGGCATTCCCGCAGACATATAGAGCTCCTTTTCAAAAAACCATATATCCTGAAGATTTGCAATAAACCATCTGTCTATTTTTGTAAGTTCATAAATCCTATCAATTGAATAACCTTCATCAAAGGCTTTCTTTATGTAAAAAAGTCTGTCGGGATTCGGCATTTTCAGTCCCTCATCAAGTTCCATATCCAGTTTCTTTGATTCAAATCCGAAAAGTTTTGTTTCAAGAGACCTCAATCCCTTGTTTAGTGCCTCCTTGAATGTTCTGCCGATTGACATAATTTCTCCAACCGACTTCATTGATGTATTCAGGAAACTGTCGCAGTTAGGGAATTTTTCAAAATTAAATTTCGGTATCTTCACAACACAGTAATCAATCGTTGGTTCAAAACAAGCAGGTGTTTTTTTTGTAATGTCATTTGGAATTTCATCAAGGGTGTATCCAATCGCAAGTTTTGCAGCAATCTTTGCTATGGGAAATCCGGTTGCTTTTGACGCAAGTGCGGAACTTCTTGAAACCCGCGGATTCGTCTCTATAACAACCATTCTTCCATTCTCGGGATGAATCGCAAACTGGATGTTTGAACCACCCGTTTCAACTCCTATCTCTCTGATGATTTTGATAGCAGCATTTCTCATCTTCTGATATTCTTTATCCGTGAGTGTCTGCGCCGGAGCAACTGTTATACTGTCTCCTGTGTGAACCCCCATAGGATCAAAATTCTCTATTGAACAAATAACAACAACATTATCTTTAATATCCCTCATTATCTCAAGTTCAAACTCCTTCCATCCGAGGACTGATTCCTCAAGTAGAACCTCTCTGTTTAAGCTCAATTCAAGGGCTTTAGCCAGACCATTTTTAAGTTCCTCCATATTGTAGACAATAGCCCCGCCTGTTCCACCAAGGGTGAAACTCGGCCTCAGGATTATTGGAAATCCGAGTTCTTTAGCAATTTTTACGCCATCTACTATGCTGTATGCAACCCCGCTTCTGGGTACATCAAGTCCTATGTTAACCATTGTCTGTTTGAAAAGCATTCTGTCTTCTGCCCTGCGTATTGCATTGTAGTTTGCTCCAATAAGACGTACACTGTATTTTTCAAGCACTCCTTTTTCCCACAGTTCAACAGCGAGATTGAGCCCTGTCTGCCCCCCGATTGTCGGGAGTAATGCGTCAGGCCTTTCAATCTCTATGATTTTTTCAAGCACCTCCGGAACAAGTGGCTCAATATATGTAGAATGAGACATTTCAGGGTCAGTCATTATTGTTGCAGGATTGCTGTTTACAAGTATCACCCTGTATCCTTCTTCCTTTATTGCCTTGCACGCCTGAGAACCTGAATAGTCAAACTCACATGCCTGACCTATAATTATCGGTCCCGAGCCAATAATCATTATGGAATGGATATCAGTTCTTTTTGGCATTTTCAATTAACTGAAAAAAATAATCAAAAAGATAAACAGCATCATTTGGACCCGGGGATGCTTCAGGATGAAACTGAACAGAAAACACAGGATATTTCCTGTGATGCATGCCTTCAAATGTCTGGTCATTCAGATTTATATGTGTTATTTCAACCTGGGGATCCTTCAAACTTTCAATATCAACGCAAAAACCATGATTCTGCACCGTAATATGTATCTTTCCTGTTATCAGGTCCTTTGAGGGATGATTGGCTCCGTGGTGTCCAAACTTAAGTTTATATGTTTTGCCACCAAATGTCATGCCCAGAATCTGATGTCCGAGACATATTCCGAATACAGGATATCTTTCAACAAGATTCTGAACTGTCCTGACAATATAATCAAGAGGTTCTGGATCCCCCGGACCATTGGAAAGAAGAATTCCATCAGGATTTTCTTTTATGATTTCCTCTGAAGGGTAACCAGCTGGAACAACATATACCCTTGAGTTTCTTTCTGCAAGCAATCTCAAAATATTATACTTTGTGCCGCAGTCAATCACCACAATGGTATATTTGCCTTCCCTGTTCCACCAGTATGGCTCTGCTCTTACAACATTCTTAACGATATCTTTTCCAACAAGTGATGGAGATTTCAGAACCTCTTCAAGCATTTGCCTGTTACTGCTGCCTTCAGGGAATATGCCTGCTCTGAGCGCACCTTTTTCCCTCAAAAGAAGGGTTATTCTGCGGGTGTCAAGATTTTCCACGCCAACAATGCCGTTATCTTCAAACAATTGCTCAAGTGTTTGTTCTGACCTCCAGTTGCTTGAGATTCGGCTGAGCTGGTGTATTACAAATCCTTCAAGGTGGATTCTGTACGACTCCTTATCCTCTGCATTTACGCCGTAATTTCCTATAAGGGGATATGTCATCACAACAATCTGCCCTTCATAGGAAGGGTCATATATTATTTCCTGATACCCGGTCATGCTTGTATTGAAAATCAATTCACCGAATGTTTTGTGCGGGTGTCCGAACAGGGTGCAGCGAAAGATGGTACCATCTTCAATCACAAGATATCCTGGCTTTTTCATTTTTCAAACTGATACTTGTTAAAATCAAGATCCGGCTTTACAGGATATTTTCCTGTAAAACACGCTGTGCAGAAATGTTCTCCAGGCAGGAGCATCGCATCAAGCATACCTCGTAAGCTGAGATAATGAAGCCCATCAAGTCCGAGGAATTCTTTAATCTCTTCAACCCTTTTTGTTGAAGCAATGAGTTCCTGCTTTGAAGGGAAATCTATACCATAAAAACACGGAGAAATGATCGGGGGGCACGAAATGCCCAGCATCACCTGTTTTGCGCCAGCATCCCATAAAGATTTTATTCTATTCCTGCAGGTTGTTCCCCTCACAATAGAATCCTCAATAACAATGACTCTTTTCCCTGAAACAATCTCTCTAACAGGATTTAACTTAATCTTTACTCCTGCATCCCTCATTTTCTGGGATGGCTGTATGAATGTTCTTCCAACATAGTGATTTCTTATAACTCCGAACTCAAACGGGATATTTTTCTTCTGTGAAAAACCAAGCGCTGCAATTGAACCAGAATCAGGCATAGGCATAACCATATCCCCATCAAACCTGGATTCTTTTGCGAGGTTTTCTCCAAGGCGATGCCTTGTAAGATAAACGCTCTTTGAAAAAATCTTACTGTCAGGTCTTGCAAAATAAATGAACTCAAATATGCAGTACGACCTGTGGATTTTTTCTGCCCAGATATGGCTTTCCATTCCATTATCGGTAAATATCACCATCTCACCCGGTTCCACATCTCTTAAGTACTCTGCGCCTATCAGGTCAAATGCGCATGTTTCAGAAGCAATAACATAACTTCCATTCATCTTACCTATGGACAGGGGCCTGAAACCGTTGGCGTCCCTTGCTGCAATAATACTGTTTTCAGTAAAAACAAGAAGTGAAAATGCGCCCTTTAGCTGCCTCAATGTATGTATGAGTTTTTCTTTAATATCGGAACCATTGCTGCGAACAAGCAGATGAATGATGACCTCGCTGTCCATGCCTGTCTGGAATATGGAGCCGTGCCTTTCGAGTTTTGTCCTGAGGGTTTTGCTGTTTACAAGGTTTCCATTATGTGCGACAGCCCATGTTTTCCCTTTATATTCCACTGAAAACGGTTGGATATTTCGTGCACTGCAACTGCCTGTTGTTGAATATCTCACATGTCCTATGCCGAAATCTCCTTTAAGCGATTTGATTGTATCCTGCGAGAAAACATCTGAAACAAGGCCAACAGATCTATGGATATTTACAGAAGAGCCGTCAGCAACAATTATGCCACAGCTTTCCTGTCCCCTGTGTTGAAGAGAAAAAAGTGAAACATAAAGAATCTCTGCTGCCTGCTTATGTCTGAAAACACCCGCTAATCCGCAGTTTTCTCTGATATCATTCTTCATATGGCCTCGTATTCTTATAGTTATAATCCGCTGTCAGGATGGTTGAGTAGAGAAATAATTTTACCATTTTCCCCTGTCCCTGTAAAAGAGATGAAATCTTCCAGATTCTTGTGTGGTTTGTATTCGCCTCTGTAAAGGAAGAAAAGAAAACCTGGAGTTCATCTAGAACCTACTTCAAAAAAGGAAACTGAAGAAGAAAGGCCTTTATCTATCTAAAGTGAAACTTCTGGGATCTTTTGCTTTTTCATGCTTTTCCTTTCCTTTATTCCAAGTGCCTTCAGTTTTCCATCAGTGGTCTTCTTGTAGGTAATCTGAATTCTTTTACCCGGTTCTATCATTTTCAGTTTCATTTCAGGCGCGAAAAATTTTGTTTCATTCCCTGTTCTGTCTCTTATAACAAAACAATGAAGGCCTGTATCAATAAGGACCACTTCACCCTCGTTTTCCACGGCATTCCGGGATGCAATATCACTATCATCTTTTCTCTGTGCATTACAGATCAAACAGAGGGCGGCAAAACATATCAAACAGAACAACTTCCACATTTTCATTTTTTGTTCCCTATTTTCAAATCTTTCATCAGTTTTTTTCTGCCCTTTTCATAATCAGGGCTATTTGTTCTCCTTTTTCCACAGCCACTGTGCCACATTGAAGTGGAAGGGTTATCAAATCTGCATATCTCCAGGGTTGAAGGGATTTTTTTCAGTATTATGCTGTACAATGATCGTGCTTTGATTGTTGCTCCATAGTCAAGCCCTGTTTTTTGCAGAACCCTCATGTCTCTTAACTGATTTGAAAGACCACATTTCCCGAGAGAATGCACGCAATAATTTTCTTCAGTCCATGAAGGGCAGGGTGCACACATCATCCAGTCGGCTGCCTCAACAAGAGTAATTCTGGTATCGGGGGTTTTTTTCACAAGTTCCAGCAATTCCGGAAGATTGTCAAATGCCTCTCCTGGTTTTACCCCGCTTCCATACTGACAGACAGCACACAAAAGAAGATGCGGCCTCGTTTTTATTCCTGTATTTTTTGCCCTGTACATAGCCTTCAATGACTCCTGTTTGCTTTTTTTGAGATCAACAGTGGTTCTCGGTGGAAGAATTATTCTGATTTTTTTCTCCCTTGCTTGTTCTGCTGCCATGCTTCTGGAAAATTCATTGCAATACTGCACAATTAAAGATAGTTGTGTCTTTCTTGATTTTTCATAGTATCCTTTTTCAGCATCCTCGCATAATGGTTTCCCGTCGCAGAAACATATATTTTTCAGTGTTTTGATTCTATTCAGAATTCTGATAAAAAGTATTCTTGCAGTCAGTGTGATGCCAGGTGGCAGGTCAAGTTTTTGCAATATATCAAGGTCCATCTTTCTTTCATAAAGGCTACCCGGGTTTCTATAACATCTTGAAAGGAAAATACGTCTCCTGCTTTACACCGTAATGTAACAGGAATATCAGGATTTTTCTCAACCATTTCAAGGATTTTTTTCAGGTCATCTGCAGAAGGTTCAGCAGGATTCTTCCCCAGGGAACAAACCAGACACAATGCCTGTGATGGTCTGATAGTAATTCCACCATACATTTCTTCCCCCTTGTGGTTATTTTGCTTTAATGACTTCAAACAAAATCAATATGATGTCAATCACAAAAAGCACAACAATTGCAATCTCTGCTATTACCATACGGTTTGTCTGCAATCTTTCCCATTCTTTTGTGTAGAGAAATTCCATAACACTGAGTTTTTCCCTTACAGCGAGTTTCCATCTATCAAGATAGAAACGGGAAGATGCCGCCTGATATATCCTGGCAAGATACAGGTCTCCAATAAGTTTCAGGTAGTTTTCAAGACGGTCAATCACTTCAGATATGTCAAGTTTCATTCTTGAAAGTCGGCCAAGAACAGAGGAAATCGCAACAATTTTCAGCCGCCTCTGTCTGATTGCAGCAAGGTCATCATAGGCGTTTTCAATTGAACGGTCAAGGATACTGTCATACAGCCGCAGTTCAAGAAGTTGTATCACAGCAAACTCAATGACATCTATAACCTCGTATGTTTTCCTTGGGTCGTAGACAAAAGCAGAACTCCAATCAATCAGGGTAAGGTCGTCCCCATGATAGGAAAGCTGATACTTGCAGGCGTCCTCAATCTCAGAACCACTCAGTTTTTCCTCTGCTCTCATTACCCTGCTGATGCAATTGCCGTAATTCTTTAACAGCGATTGCGAGTCAACACCTTCATCAAAGGATTGAACCCAGTATATTGCGTAGTCCTCCCAGTCGGATTCTGGAGATCTGGCAGGCCTCACTGCGGCTGGCATAACTGTATCGGTTATTTTTTTCAGATATTCAATCGCAATATTTTTGATGCCGATATTTCCCTGAATGAATCTATTCAAAGAAATCAGTTTTTCTATTTCCCCCTGGATTTGAGAAGTAAATCTGATCGTAATAACGCCGAATTCATATAACTTTACTTCAACAAGTGAAACAAGTCCGCCTGGGAGAATTTCTTCTCCAAGTTTTATCAAAAGAGGCGGACTTTTGTACTGAAGATATTCTGGAAGAATTGTTGTCCTTGAAAGAAATGCCTTTTCTGCCTGGCTTCCAAGTATCTTTTCAAGTGTGTGGATATTGATTTCATCAGCAATATCAAAACAAAAGTAGAGCATCAAATATCCGTCTTCTATCCTCATCGCGTCCTCTACCGTTCAGTGTAACTCAAGCCATTTTATCATCTGCTCATCTGTTCCTTCACGGATAAGTTTCTGCATTTCAGGTGATGTGACCTCGTCAAAACTTTTCACACCGAGTTTTTCCCTTACCATCATTGTCAGGTTTGCTGTTTGTGCCGCTTCCCTGATTTCCTCCCAGATAATTGTTGGAACCGGACCATATCTTGACATTACTGCGCCCATTGTTGATGCATCACTGATATGCTCATACGCAGTATCCCACTGATCTCTCCACGGGTAATTCAAGGCAAAAAAAGCAACACCGACACAATTGCCCGGTTGAGATGGAACAAGCCTTATCCCCGGGTCTCTTGCTGTCTTATCCCACAAACAGGGGGTTGTGTACCACATCCAGGGTTTTTTCAGATATATTTCTTTCTTCTGAGGATTGTTGTAATACGGCGAAAAAACATGCAAACTATACGGAACCCAGAAATCACAATATGGTGCAAGAACCTGGAATGTTGAAAGTGTCGCTGACTCTCCAGGGTTAAAAGAAATTCTAATTTTCGGGTCAACCTGTTTTATTGCTTTTGCTATGTCAATGAAAGGCTTCAATTCTGTTTCTGTTTTTCCTCCCGGCTCATCAAGCACACCCACAAAATAGTCATCATAGTCAAGGTTCAGAGATTTCACATGCTCAACAAACTCTTTTGCTTTATCAGCTGACCATGCTGATAGCCGCACCTGCCTTATACCCCATTTTTTCATTTCTTCTTTTGTAATATCGCCTGGCCAGACATTTATGCCATGTTCAACAAAGTCTTTCAGATATGCTTCACCCTCATGGGGCTGTGTCCATCCATCAACAAGCACAGGATTTCTGGGTGCAATCTTGAATCTCGCGACACGAACCTTCAAAACAATATTGTATGATTCAACACCGGTACCTGAAATCCTTAAACTTCCAGTATATTCTCCAGGAGGCATTGCTTTTGTGTTTATCGTAATCCAGAGACCTGCTATATTCAGCGGTGGAACGCAAATATAAGGTCTTCTCAGCAGGAAAAATGGGGTCCACTGCTGTCTGCTGGAACCATAGGGAATGAACGCTTGAACCCTCCACTGAATGCTATCCTGAAAAATTCTTCCGCCACCTTTTAGTGGTTCAATCCTGACATTCAGTTGAACTGGATTATCAGTAAGATTGCGTATACCGACTGAAACTGCCTTCACCATATCCTGAGTCATCACAAATTTTCTTGTTCTGGTATTTCCGGAAACCCGCTCATAAGGCCATGAATCACCTGTTGATATCTTTTCAGCCCATACTTCCTGCGAGAGCCGTCTGTACGGATTTTCCTGCAGCCAGACAAGGAGTTTGTCAGATGGTCTTGCACCTGCCTGTTTCGCCCGTTTTTCATACATATCAGTAGTCCATGGCGGTCTTACTGTTCCTTCTGGAACAATACGTTGGTTATCAACAAGGAAAAGCGTGTATATTCTCCTGTATGTACCTCCCCAGCCAGCATCATCAAGTATGAAATCAAACCTCACCTTCTTTGGTTCTGAAACACTTATTTCTCCCATTTTCATCCATATACTCGGAATTTTGTCCCTGTGATGATAGGTAAATTGTTCTTTTCCATCAACTATCGCTTTGCAAAAGTAAGGCGCTGTGTACGAAAGATTTACTGAACTTGAAAGTATCCAGCAAGAGTATGTCCCTGCAGAAGGAACAAAAACCTCTGTTGAAACTGTTCCGCTGAGATTACCCCAGCTTCCCATCAAACAACCCGGCCCACCATACCAGTTTCCGTATTTTTCATATTTTGTTCCCTTCTCATACTTCCCATCTTCACGAAGTCCCTCAATATTTCCACCGACATCGTGCCATACATAATTGTAGCCGAGTGGCTTTCTTGATATATCAGATGTCAGTGTCTCAATCTGCCTTCTTATCCTGACAGGATTTGCAACCATATTCCAAATTTCATTAAAAACAACCTGTCTTTCTGGTTCGCGATAATCCGGTAAATTTTTCTCATCGTATTCTTTCTGACTTAATTCTGAGATTGTGGACTCCCAGAATTTCTTGCTCAGATTAAAAAGTTTCGGGTTCCTGTCAGAATCTTCCCACGAAAGTGGCCTGACCTGCCACCACTTCCATGTTTCATAATTCTTTCTGTCAAAAGGAAGTTGCTCTGTCCACTGTATTCCATCGGGTTTACTTGCTTTCATTGCTTTCTTGATAAACTCCGGGTCTGGAGGTGGTGCCCAGATTTCATCGGTTATGTAAAAACAATCAATCTTTCTGGTATCATATCCACCTTTCCCGTGCCACCATCTTGTTATATGGCCTAATTTCACAATTAGATTTCCCTACGGTAAATCAACAAGCAGGTCCTTCCATAAAGGACCTTCTTTATCTGGAGGCATGTCGTAAAGTGCATCCTGTTGAAAAATAGGACCCAGGTTTTCCTTACCACTTTTGTAAAATTTTATGAAGGTTACACCTCTACAATTTGGCCTTCCATAATACAGAATACTAAACCTATAAAGCCCTTGTTTTGGTATGTACACAGGTATGGACACGGTTGGTCCTGCGTCTCCTGCCCAGCTTGTTATATAATCACCGTTTATCTTCCATCCATTGAGTTTTCCTTCACCTAATAACTCAGGTTCAACAAGTACCCTGATTATTGAATCTGGTTTTTTCAGCCTTGAAGGGCAAAGTAATTTTTCGGGGGTCTGACCTGATTTCTTAAGCCACTCATGAAACCTTGTAATCATTTCAGGGTTATGTCCCATATGCCATAATGTCATTCCAAGTGAATATCTTGCTCCAAGGGGCTCATCAACAATACCTGCTTTTACATGCATCGGACAGAGTAAGGAAAAACAAATCAATACAAGAAAAATTTTTTTCATTTTTCCTCCTGTATAAAATGTTCTTCACCTGACTTTTCTTTTCTATCAATTTCTCGGAAATTCTCGTTCTCTGATAACCCTCGCAGGATTACCCGTTTATAAACCCATTGAATAGAATAATCCACAACACTGACAAAAGCAACTGGATAAACCGGCACCTTTCAGTTTCTTGCCTGGTGCACACGATGTTGCTGACACAGAAAAAAACTTTGTGATTACTGTATTATGTGGTTAAATAATCCAGACACATTTTCAAATACACAGAGGAGTTAACCTGACAAAAAGAGAAAGAATGCTTGCAGTGATAAGGGGCGAAAAGATTGACCGGGTTCCTTTTGTCCATTACTACAATATGGTTAACCCGAATGAAGCTGCATGGGAACTTATCGGCAGGGACAATCTCGGACTTTTGAAATGGACAATGGTTCACCAGTTTATCACGCCTGATTGCCAGTTTGAGACAACCAGATTTGAAAGAAACGGCATCAGGGGAGAAAGGCATATCATACATACACCTGCTGGTTCTATTTTTGAAGAAATGCTTTTTGAAAGGGTAATCGGCGGTGCCTCAATAAAGAAACATTTTATCAAGGAGAAAAAGGACTATGAAATTTTTCTCTTTTACCTGAAAAACATTATTGTTAAAGAAAACCTTGATAATTTTCTCAATGACTTCAAACTTCTTGGTGATGACGGCCTTGTCCATGTATCTATTGAAAGAACAGCATACCAGCAGTTATGGATTCAATGGGTTTTGATTGATGAATTATGCCAGCATCTTATTGATTTTCCCGATTTGATGGAAGAGGTAATAAAACAGCTGAATAACATCCACAGAAGGATTTTTCTTATTGTGAGGAATCTCGCAAAGAAATATCAAATTCCTTATGTCATCTTCGGAGATAACATCACTGCACCCATGATTGGCGAAAATTATTTTAGGAAATACTGTGTTCCAATTTATGATATGTGCGCTGAAATCCTTGATGGCACAGGAACACTTGTTGGAGTTCATATGGATGGGGACCTTAAACCTTTGTGGAATGCAATAAAACACTCAAGGGTAAGGGTGATTGACTCAATGTCTGTGCCGCCAGATAACGACACATCTGTTGCTGACGCAATATCAAACTGGCCTGAAACAAGATTGCTTGTAAATTTCCCATCATCAGTTCATCTCAAAAGCCCTGCTGAAATATATCAGAAAACAATTGAAATTTTGAATCAGGGTGGAAAAAGCGGAAGAATGTGGATTCAGATATCTGAAAATATGCCGCCTGGTGCATGGAAAAAGAGTTATCCAGAAATAGTAAGAGCGATAAAAGATTTTTGTTGATGGAACTTTTTCTGAGCAGGGCTGTCTAAATAGTCAAAATGAAATTGCAGAGTAATCAGAACAACGGAGGCTATTATGAAAAGAATTCTCGTTCTTGCAGCAATATCTGGCATTATACTTTTCTCAAATACTTCGCACTCCCGCACAAAGCTCGTTGCCCTTCCAGAAAGAGCAGATACAGTAATAAGGCTTGACAATCCGCATTTCACTCTTGTTGAAGAGGAAAGAGTACTGACACTTCAAAAAGGGACAAATCAGGTTGATTTTTCCTGGGCCGGGGTAAGCATTGACTCTGATTCAATCTGCATAAAAATCCTTACCCACCCGAAAGAAGTGAACATTATCAGCGTCAGTTATCCACCTGGTGAAAATGCGCTTGTATGGCAGATTTATAGCCCTCAGGCATATGAAGAAAAAATAAGAATAAGTTATCTTCTCAGAAGTATTGACCGACTTATAACATACAAGGCAGTGGCAGATAAAAATGAGACAAATGTAAATCTGCAATCATTTCTGGTTCTACGAAATTTTTCAGGCGAGGATTTTTCCAGGGCAAAAATACTCCTTGATTATGGAGAGATATTTGAAAAGTCAGTAGCCCATGAAGAAACAAAACAGATGTTGTTTTTAACAAGACAAAATGTCCCGATTGAAAAACAACTCACATTTGATGCTCGGGTTCTTCCATGGGAGCCAGAAAAGGTCCAGGGAAATGTTGGAATTCCTGTTACCTACACTATAGTCAATGATAAAAAATCAGGACTTGGTGATTGCGGGCTCTGGGGTGGCAAGGCAAGAATATTTCAGGACGATGGACACGGTTCAACCATATTTCTTGGGGAAGACAATGTGGCTTTCACGCCTGTCAGAGAAAAATTCTCCCTTTATATCGGGGACAGCAGGGATATAGTGGTCACGCAGAGAAAAATAAAAGATGTAATGGTCAACATAAGGAAAAATGCTGACAACGCAGTTATTCTCTATGACACAGATGAAATCATGAAAATTGAGATTGAAAACTTCAAAGACTCACCTGTCAATCTCACTCTTATTGAAAACATCCCTGGTCAGTGGGATATGGAAGAAACATCCCATCAGTATGAGAAAGAAGATGCAAATACCCTGAAATTCAAAATGGATCTACCGGCAAAAGGGAAACAAACAATTACATATCACTATCACAGGAGGAATGTGAGATGAAAAAAATCATATCTGTTTTCTGTTTGATTTTTCTGTTCTCCGCAATCGGATATTGCAAGATTGACCTTACTACACTTCCAGAAAGAGACAGGGTGCAACTGACAATCTATAATTCTGCTGATTTGACCTTTGTAAGGGAAAGCAGAACCCTGACAATGAAAAAAGGGGATAACCGGCTTCAGTTTTCTTGGGCAAACACACTCATTGATCCAACATCACTTGAACTTTTTCCGCTCAAAGACGCAGACAAAATTACTGTAACAGATTTGTTCTTTCCTCCTAGAATCACAGGACTTGGTGTCTGGAACATAAACTCCCATATTTCAGGAAAATCGCCCTGTGAAATCAATTACTTCACATCAGGAATATCATGGCAGGCATATTATCTTGCGACGCTTTCCCAGGATGAAAAAACTATGAAATTAGATGGCTATGTAAAGGTGACAAACAGAAGTGGTGAGGACTACGAAAATGCCCAGGTTCGTCTTATTGTCGGCAAAATACATCTTCTTGATGAAATAGCGATGCTGGCAAGAAGATATCCACCTTATGGAAGGCCAATAGAAGTAATACCACCGGATGAACAAGGAAGAAGGGAACAACTTTTTCGCGCAAAAGCAGCAGTGGCTGGAGCGGCTGATAGAGTGGTTGTTAAGCAGATAGAAAAAGAGGGTCTTTCAGAGTATTTCCTTTATACGATTGAAGGAACAGAAACAATCCCGAATAACTGGACAAAGCGGCTTTTATCTTTTTCTCAGGACAAAATCCCTGTGGTAAATTTCTACAAGTATGAAGAAGAAAGATTTGGTAAAAGCGTAATAAGGTTTCTTTCTTTCAAGAATGATAAAGCCCACAATCTCGGAAAAGAGCCAATTCCTGACGGGCTGATAAAGGTATTCAAAATAGTAGATAAGGATGAACATCTTTCATACATTGGTCAGGATAATACAAAGTATATTCCGGTGGATGAGGATGTTGAACTTAATCTTGGTGCTGTTCTGGACATAAAGGTTGAGCCAAAACTTATTGATTATAAAACATACAACTACAATTTTAATGCCCCAAATAGAAATATTTCTGGCTGGGACGAAGAGAAAACCTACAGGATAACTGTATCAAATTATCGCAACCTGCCTGTAAAGATTGAGATAACAAGAAACTTCCCGCATCAATACTGGACCATTGAAAATAAAGGTGATTTTGGAGAATACAGGCAGATTGATATTGACACTGTTAGATACACAATGGAAGTGCCGCCAAACACAACAAAACAATTCACCTGTAAGGTAGTATTGCGCTGGGGAGACAGGCAGCACTGATAGATTTCTTGTAAATATTTAGTAAACACTGTTTACAGAATATTCAATGCAAAATGCAAATTGTAAACTGCAAAATTAAAATTACTGTAAAATTCACCTAACACCGTTCATATTTACAGGCACAGAGGCACAAAGTTTTAATGCTTTTAACTTTGTGCCTATGGGATCCGACTTTAGGATTACATCTTTGAAGGTTTTAGCTTTATGCCTAAAATTAGACGGCTTCTACTGAATACTTACTTATAATGTCTGAATTTTCCTCTTCAGGATTGGATAAAGCGCCTTAGCAATTGTTAAAAAGCCAAGGTCAGTTGGATGTCCTCCATCAACTGTTGATTCCTGCCACATTTTTTTGAACAACACGCTGCCATTATAAGAAAAAATCAATCCATCCCCCTGCTTATTCATTTGTTTCGCAAATTTTTCCTGAAATCTGTATCCCTTCATCCAGATATCCTTTGTCTTTTTATCAAAAGCCCATATAGAAACAGGAGGTCTTGAAATAATGATGATAGGTATTTTCTTAAACCTTTTTCTCAATATTTTGACAAATTCAGGAAGCGTAGTTAAGTATCTCTGGTAATCAGTATTTGCCTGATAGTCAAGGAGTATGCATCTGACATTTGATATCATTGTTATCAGATGGGCAAGTTCCGGTTCACCTTTGCCGCTTCCTGAAAAACCAAGATTTATGAACTCAATCCCCAGCCACCTGCTCAAGATATTTGTGTAAGCCATACCCGGTCTTGAAGCACAACCGCCCTGAGTGATTGAAGTTCCATAGGCAACAATTCTCCCTTTTTCTATAAATGGAGACGGCTTTGCAATCTTTGCATTTTTCTCAATTCCAACAAGAACCTCATCCACCCCCATATAAAGCGGGAAATATAAACCAATGTTTTTTATTTTTTTATCTCCAAACTGAAAAAGTTTTCTCTCATATTCTTTGTTGTTCACATCTGGAATTGCTGTGCTGCAATAAATCTCTTTTGTTGATTCTCCAATATAGCAATCAAAACCACTTTGACCGGTTGCAGGCATATGTGGCATACCTGAAAGTTCGCTGATTCTTGTTCTGAGCATCAAGATCCTGGAATCTGTCCTGAATCTTATTACTCCACCGGCAGTATTGTTTGCAAGATAATCAACAGATTCAGGGATTTTGAATTGCGAATTTTTCGGCAATCTGCGGTAAATCCTTTCTTTATCAAACCACGCAAAACCTTTGATTTCAAACGGTTTTTCTAAAGGAGATAGCCAGACAGTTTCTTCCAATTTTACCTCCAATTTTTAATTATTATAACAAATTCTGACATCATAATAAATTCTTTTATATAAAGAGTTAATAATTTATGATTAAGGATGTTTGAAAAAAAGAGCACCGCATAGCAGTATGGCCGAGAAGGTGAGGCCGCCAAATCCCCGCTTCGGCACTCTTTAGTGGAGCCCACGGAGATTTTCAAAAGAGGGAGAAAAAAAATCCATCTTCCCCCTTTGAAAAATTGGGATTGAGGGGGGATTTACAAAAGGAAGGAGAAACAAAATCCCACATTCTCCCCCTTTCATAAATGGGAACTAAAGGGGGATTTATTCACTCTGTGCCTTTGCTACCTTGTGCC
>DYKA01000145.1 GCA_020722805.1 Vermiphilus sp. | reverse complement strand
AAAAGGTGTAGCAACTATCTTTATTTCGAAGGGCAGGAATGAAAAACCAGCAGCAAAAAGAGTTATTGACCTTGTTTATCTGACGGACGATTCTTCAATTGTACCCGGCAACGACTGGAACTGGCGAGGTAAGATTGAACCACCGATTATTTCAAGATTCAGAAAGCCCCTTTTCATCAGGATAACAGCACAGGACGGTTCAGCAAGTGTTCAACTGCAGACATCATTGTATCTAATCGGATACTACAAAGGTCCGAGGGATACTTATTTTGCTTTCAAAGACAGATTGTCCACAGAAAAACCTGGAAAAGGAGAGCTTCTTTCAAATGGTGAAAGTACTGGCTGGCAGAAGATTTATGTTTCCACTGTAATGCCACCTGAACTGACTTTCAGCAAAAAGGGCGATGGGAAAATTTTAATTGAGATTGCAGAGGAAAGACCGGAAAAAGTCATAAAGAATGTTGTTCTTGAACAGAACGAAGAGGTTGTCTCTATCATAGCAGGCATTGGTAAGATGCGATACGAAAAAGGGCTTCTTGGCACGAGCAAGGCTCTGACTGTTCAGGAAATTCTACAG
Source organism: Vermiphilus sp. (assembly GCA_020722805.1). Taxonomy (GTDB): domain Bacteria; phylum Ratteibacteria; class UBA8468; order B48-G9; family DTJG01; genus DTJG01. The sequence continues at coordinate 2,069 of DYKA01000145.1, read as the reverse complement.
AAACAGAAGAGTATCCTTGACGATTATAAGATTCCTGGCAGCCCCGCAAAGAAACTGCTTCTTTCCTGCGGGCTTGGACAGTACCTCAGGGATGCTTTTGAACTTGCACTCAGCGCAGGGTTTAATACTGCTGCTTACAGTACAAGCCCGGAAATTTTTGGCATAAATCCAGCACTAAAAGGTTTTAATACTTCAATGGGAGCGCTAACTGTTCAGAATCAACATATGACCAGGGAATGCTACCAGGGAGATTTTTCAAAGCTTGAAGAGAGGTACAGAAAACTTTCTGAAGCAATGGAACAGAAACTCGGAAAAAAACTACCGTACAGGATAAAACTCATTGAAGAATCAGGACCTCCACCGTTTGAAACACTGATGACATATTCTGGTCTGAAGGAAAAATATATTGATTATCTCAGGTCGGAAAATCTTAAGACTGAGGATGTTGAAAAAGATTCTGATATTTCTTTTTATCACAGAAACAGATTCAGGGCACTTGTTTTCGCTAAAGTAAACGCAAAAGCAACAGAGTTAATTGAGAAATATTTTCCCGCAGGTACAAGGACAAATTCCGGCAGTTTTTACCCTTCAACAGGGCTTTTTGCAACGCTCGCAAGAGGAGATGATCCGTTTCTGCTTTTCAGGGAAAGAGGAGTGACCGAATTTTCAAGTGAGATTTCATGGGGTAGGGGAGGCACACCTGATTACATAGGTCCGCAAACTCAATCATATGAGGCAGCGCTTGCGCGCTCACTGTGTAAATACCACAATTGTCCGATGGGTTCATATCTGATTGCTGACGGAAATCGCGGGTATGACGGCGATTATGTTGAACTTGCCAGTTATCCTATGTATGCACAGGACTTTAGATGGCTGCATTACTATTACTTTGGCTGGATTATGGAGTGCACGACTGTTGGCTGGCCTGATGTGCTTAAAGGTATCAAACGGGTAAGTTACACTCTCGGGAAGGTGGAAGATGATATCCTCACTTCAACTCTTGTTCCTGCAAAGATAGCGGTTGGATGGTCTTCAACAACAGACATCTGGGACCTTTCTATAAAACCGGATGACCCAAAACTTCCCACAAACTCTGTATATCCACAGGAAAGGCAGAATCTTTATCTTTTGCTGCGACATCTTCAATATCCTGTTGATATTATTTCAGAGGAAGACATTATTGATGGCTATCTAAAAAACTATGATGTTTTTGTTCTTGTAGGAGACCACATAAAGCCGGTTGCTGCTGAAAAATTGAGAGAATGGGTTAATGGTGGAGGAACACTCATTTCAGTTGCAGGTGGGGGGCTTTTTGACCATTACAATAGACCTCTTAATACTTTGAAGCCAGTTTTCGGAATAAAAAATTCTGAATTGAAGAAAACCGTCATTGCGCTCAGACCAAAACTTGAGCTTGTTCATGCGGCACCTGTTGATACGGTGAGTTTCAGTAAATTGAATGACAAAAATATTACCTTTGAAATTTATGGTTATAGACAGAATTTTGAACCCGATGGCGGTATTGTACTTGCATCATTGAGAAATGGCGAACCCGCGTGCATTGCAAATAGATTCGGGAAAGGCAAAGCATTTATCATGGGATTTTTGCCGGGTGCTTCTTATTTCAAATCTTCAATACCACTCATGCCGTTTGGAAGGGGTTCACGAGACGATCTTTCAACATTTTCTCCTGTTTCCTTTTCATCAGATGTTCCTGATGTCTTCAGATATTTTCTTACAGAAGTAAAAAGTCCTGTTGTATGTTCTGAATCTCTTGTTGAGGCGGTTTTAAGGAAGTCAGATGACGGCTATGTAATACCCATTATTAATTACACAGGCAAAACCATCAATAGATTAACGATAAAGCTAAATCTTGATGATGCTAAAACCATCAAACGTGTGGAAGCCAGGTTCACAGAAGATGTCATATTGAAAAATGCCGGCGGCATCAGCACGATTGAAATACGGAATCTTGGAAAATTTGAATGTATCAAGATTTTGACGGCCAGATGACGTCCTCTGCTGAAGTTCTGACATAAGGAATATCAGCCAAAAAACCCTTATCCTCT
>DYKA01000144.1 GCA_020722805.1 Vermiphilus sp. | reverse complement strand
ATGGAGGTTAAGTATCAATGGATATAGTCAAATCAATTAACTTTGGGACAAACCCTAAAATTCAAAGGGGCTGCATTGACATAATCTGTGTGTTCTGATAATGTATATGAGATTGAATCTCAAAATGCAGGGGTGTGCCGTGAGAACTGACAGATGGCTTTCTGATGTTGAAATCCAGGCAAAGAATGCAGGGCATTTCAGGGTGCAGGATTTGCTTGTTTCAATGAAGCAGGCGGGTTTTCCTGTGTCTCGAGCATCGGTTTACAGGGCTGTCAACAAGCTGTTAAGGTCAGGGAAACTTGTTCAGGTTTCAAATGAAAGGGAAAGATATTTTGAGTTTGTTCACGAAAAGGTTCACTACCATTTCAGATGCAAGAGGTGCGGAAAACTTCTGGAATTTTTCTTTGATGACATTGAAAAGGCAATCCAGGAAAGTTCCCGGAAACTGAAAGTTCTTCTCACAGACCAGAAACTTATACTTGAGGGCTATTGTAATAGGTGTTATCGGACCAGAAAATGAGAAAGAAAATAGACAGCGACATTTATCATGAAAAGGTTATACTCGTGGGCAATGCCAATGTTGGCAAGAGCGTTATTTTCAACCTGCTTACAGGAACATACGCCGTTGTTTCAAACTATCCAGGCATGACAGTTGAAATAAGTCAGGGAACCGCAAAGATTTGAAACAGGGACTTTACTGTCATTGACACACCTGGCATTACGGATCTATTTGGCCCCACTGATGACCAGCAGATAACCAGAGACATACTGCTTGATAACCCCGACGCTATAGTTATTCATGTTGTAGATGCAAAGAACCCTCGCAGGGGACTGTTTCTCAATCTTGTTTTGTGTGAACTCGGAGTAAAGCAGGTTATGGTTCTGAACATGACGGATGAAGCAAATGACAGGGGGATTTTTATCAATCATAAGAAACTTTCAGAAATGCTTGGAATTCATGTTGTTCCTATGATAGCCACAGAATATGTAGGTTTGCATCATTTCAAAGATGCAATCCTTAACGCATCTCCCTCAAGGGTTTCCTTTGCATATTCAGCTGACATAGAAAATGTTATTCATGAAATTGAGAAAGTTCTTCCTGAAACCGGATTCAGAAAAAGAGGACTTGCCCTGTTTCTTGCAGGCGCTACAGACAGGCTTCAGGCTATATGCGGGAGAATTGCGTGCGTGGATGAGGCGCTTATAAAACAGACGCTCGAAGTTTTGCAGGCCTCGCTTTCTCAACCGATAGTTTTTCTTATCACAACAGAACAGATAAGACAGGCAGATGAAATTGTCAGAATTGTTGCAACCAGAAGCAAAGATACAGGAGGAAAGATTCAGGATTTTGTTGGGAAACTGACAACCCAGCCAATAACAAGCATCATAATAGGAGTGATTGTTCTCTTTTCTCTTTACCTTGTTGTCGGCAGGTTTGGGGCAGGTGTTCTGGTTGACCTGATAGAGAAAAAAATATTTGGAAGATTTATAAATCCATTTTTCAGGATGGTTTTTGCCCATACGCCGCCTTTGGTTAATGATTTTTTTGTTGGCGAATATGGCATCATAACAATGGCTCTCACGTACGGCATAGGAATTGTGTTGCCTATAACCTGCACATTTTTCTTTTTTTTTGCATTCCTTGAGGACTGCGGGTATCTTCCACGGCTCGCTTTTCTTGTTGACAGGGTTTTCAAGCCCCTCGGACTTACAGGAAAAGCAGTGCTGCCTCTTACTCTTGGACTGGGTTGTGGGACAATGGCAGTACTGACCACCCGTATCCTTGACACAAGAAAAGAAAAAATCATAGCAACTCTTTTGCTTGCCTTTGCAATTCCTTGTTCTGCACAATTAGGGATTGTACTTGGAATTCTTGGCTCAATCTCAGCCCTTGCACTTTTCATCTGGCTGGCTGTAATCTTGATTATAATGATAATTGTCGGAAGCAGCCTTAATCTTATTATTAAGGGTGAAAACTCTTTTTCAATGGAGATTCCACCTATTCGCCTGGCATTAAAAATATTGGCTTTAAGACAGGAAGAAGGGTTGTGTGGTACCTAAGAGAAGCACTACCACTGTTTATAATTGGCACTATAATCCTTTTTGTACTTGACAGAACAGGTGCAATCAAATATATTATTAACCTTCTATCTCCTGCTGTTAAGGCAATGGGGCTTCCTGCAGAGATGAACAAAATTTTTATTATTGGTTTTTTGAGAAGGGACTATGGATCTGCAGGTATGTATGATTTATTCACGCAGGGAATACTTACGCCCTTAAATGCAGTTGTAAGCGCAACCACACTTACGCTTTTTGTTCCATGCATTGCTCAATTTTTTGTAATGATAAAAGAGAGAGGAATGGCGATTGCTATCTTTAATCTGATTTTTACAATGGTGGTAGCGTTTACCGTTGGTTTCCTTTTGAATGCTGTTTTGGTCGCAGCCGGGTTATTTTAGGAGAAAATATGGAGAGAGATATTGAGGATATTCTTGAAGAAATCTGGAAAAAGAGAGAGCTTAAGGAGATTCCTGCAAAAAATCTTGACCCTGAAAAACTTGAAAAACTCAGGCAAAAAGGACTTGTTGTTATATCGGGAGGCGGTGCCTTTTTTACCCAAGTTGGACGCTTCTTTTAAAGAAATCTCTATAAAACATAGGCATA
>DYKA01000143.1 GCA_020722805.1 Vermiphilus sp. | reverse complement strand
ATATTGAAATTCCAATGCCTCAAAGTTAAAACTTTCAAAGATGTAATCCTAAAGTTAGATCCCATAGGCACATAGTCTTTAATGCTTTTTACTTTGTGCCTCTGTGCCTTAGTGCCTTTGTGCCTGGTAGTTAACCTTTGTGCCTACGCATAACTGGGTCCAGTAAGGATTTACTTTTAAGTGTTTTTTCTTAATTCTTTCAGTTTCCTTATACCTTCAATGATTATGAAAATGGCAAGCACAACCAGTACAAAACTGATATTTCCAAGAAGCAGGTTAGAGTTTTTGTAGAAACCAAACCCCTGATATAAAAGAGCCGCAATTGTGATTATAAGCATTATGATAGCAGGCAAAAGAGAAGAAGCGGAATTCTTCTTTTTCATCATTAAAAAACAGCTACAAACAAAAAGAACAAGGCCTGCCACAAGTTGATTTGATGCACCAAAAACAGGCCATATTTTTTCCCATGCTCCAAAGGCAAGATACAGGGCAACACTCAACACAAAACCAGTGGAAATAAATCTGTTCTTCAAGAATTTTATCTTAAAAGAAACTCCGAACAATTCTGCTGTGATGTACCTTGTAATCCTTGTTGCTGTATCTAGGGTTGTAAGGACAAAACCATTGACCATTACCATTGCAATAAATTTTCCGATTTCTTCAGAAAAAATTCTGCCTGTGATTCTTCCATATCCAGTGGCAAACGTTCCTATCCAATTACCTTTCTGCATTAAAAAAGGATAGTTCAGCGTCTGTATTGAACTGTTCCAGTAAAGTCCTGCGCAGACACACAAAAGGACAACAACTGCAAGAAACCCTTCTGTTATCATTCCACCATAAGCAATGTTTTTGCTGAATTTTTCATCTGGGAGTTGTTTTGAGGTTGTTCCGCTTGAAACAAGGCTGTGGAAGCCGCTTATGGCTCCGCAGGCAATCATCACAAACATCATCGGGATAAGGGGACCTTTTGCGGAATTAAATGAAACAAACATAGGTGCACTCATTTCCGGGTGTGAAATTATGATGCCAAGAAATCCGAAAAACAAGCCAAAGAACAGAATAAAAGAACTGAGATAATCTCTTGGCTGAAGGAGGATATTCACAGGAAGCACACTTGCAAAAAACGAATACAACAGTAATATCAGAATCCATACCCTGATTGGATTTTCCCCTGGAATTACCACTGGAATATTTTTGCCTGCAAACAGAAAAATGGCAACCAGGATAAGGGAAAACACAGTGGAAAGTATAAGATTTACATTTTTTCTGTAGACAATAACGCCAAACAGCATTGCAACAAAAATCAGAGAAAATGAAGGAATTACAATACGGGATTCTTCAACAAAGGTTTTTGCAGTTACTGCAGCAAATACGGCAATAACAAGTATCAAAGAAAGCCACAGAAACATTGAAAATATAAGTTTACTTCTTTCTCCGAGTATATTTTTTGTGACCTGTCCTATTGTTTCTCCCTGATGTCTTAAACTCAGGACAAGAGCAGAAAAATCATGTACCCCACCTATAAAAATTGAACCAAAAACGATCCACAATAAAGCGGGTCCCCATCCCCATAATACCCCTGCAACCACAGGTCCAAGTATCGGACCAGCACCCGCTATTGAGGAAAAATGATGTCCGAAAAGAATTATCCAGTGTTTTACAGGAATATAGTCAATGCCATCATATTTTGTATATGCGGGCGTCTTATTTTCATGTTTAATTTCCCACAATCTTTCAAGATATCCGCAATAAATTTTGTATGCAATGATAAAAACCACCACAACAAAAATCAAAATAATCAGTGAATTCATTTCTCCCCCCTTTTTCAAAAATTATACAACATACATCGTCTAAATCAAAAATCATACATAAATCAGTACTGTCCAATAAAAATTAACTGGAATTTGATAAAGGATGAACAAACAACTCGGGAAACCTTAAAAATTTTCACCCTTTCTGTTTTTTTCACCTTCCATAAACTGAAAATCTCCCCGCATTTTCCCCCTTCATAAATCCCCTCACAAATTCTCCCCCTTTCCTAAAGGGGGATTTGGGGGATTTCGGGGAATTTCGGGGGATTGAGGAGGATTTCAAAAAAGGGAGAAAAGCAGGAAGAAATATTATCAAAAAGTGCTATCTACGACCTATCTCATGCGTGCCTTTGACTTTAGATTCTAGGCAACACAATAGCCTGGCTGCAGATTTATAACTCTGCTCCAGCCTTTTTCCAACAAAACGCTGGATTTCGCGGGCGAGTAGATAATTTTTAGAAGAAAAAAAGAGAGCCCCATGGACATAGCCCGTGGCTTTCTACGAAAGCGGGTAAATGGCTTTGCCCCAGCCCTCCTGCCGCCTCGTAGTGAGCGCGTAGCGTTCTACTACTGGGGTACGTGGACATTTGTATCTTTACACCATTAAAATAATTTTGTATCATAAGAATTGATTGTGATTAATGTCCAGAGAGATTTCACAAATAGGCAAAAATATAAGAAAGTTAATGAAACAAAAGAGATTATCGCAAGACCGGCTTTCTTCACCCTGTGAAATAAATATGTTTTACGTTTATGTATTACAAAGCGAAAAAGATAAAAAACTCTATACTGGTTTTACATATGATTTAAAAGAGTGGGGTATAATGTCAAGAGGTAAAGGAAAACATTTTCCTCTTGACAA
>DYKA01000028.1 GCA_020722805.1 Vermiphilus sp. | reverse complement strand
ATTCAAAATCTGTATAACTTAATCCATATCCAAACGGAAAAAGTGGCTGGTTGCCTCTAACTTCCACATAATCAAGTTTTCTCATACTCGGCAGATGGTTGTAGTAGAGTGGAAGCTGCCCTGTGAATTTTGGAAATGTTATTGGAAGTTTTCCCCCTGGATTACTGTCTCCAAAGATAATATTCGCAACTGCATTACCACCTTCTTCTCCTGGATACCACGCTTCTATTACTGCGTCAACACAGTCAATCCAGTGTGTCATCGTTATTGCGCTGCCATTTATAAGTACAACAATCACAGGAGTTCCTGTATCTGCCACTGCCCTGATAAGGTCTTCCTGAACCCCGGGTAGGTCAAGGTTACATCTGTCTCTGTTTTCTCCTTCTGTTTCAGAACTGTTCCCCATAACAAGAATTGCAGCATCTGACCTACCTGCTATGGAAACTGCCTTTGCAAAGCCGGATTTTGAACTGTCATTTATCTTACAGCCCTCAGCAAAATAAATCTTTGTTTTCTTTGAAACCTTATTTTTCACACCCTCAAATACTGTGACAACCTTTATCCCAAAACCACTGTATCCGCCCAATCTCGCCTCATTTGCATTAGGCCCGATTACTGCAACTGAATTTATATTCTTGCTTAATGGCAATATGCCATTGTTTTTCAGAAGCACCATACATTTTTCTGCTGCCTCAAGGGCCAGTTGTCTGTGCAGGTCACAATCGCATATTTTTGCAGCATTGACAGGGTCAGAAAATGGGTTTTCAAATAATCCGAGCCAGAGTTTTCCTCTTAAAACTCTTTCAACGGCTTTATCAACTGAGGATTCTGAAATTTTTCCCTCTCTTACCAGGCCTGTGAGAAGTGAGAAACAGGGTGAGCTAGGAATTTCAATGTCAAGTCCTGCTTCAAGAGCAAGCTTGCCTGCAGTTGCAGGAGAATCAGCAACACAATGATTTCCGTGGATTCCCCACACAGAACCATAATCAGAAACAACAAATCCATTAAATCCCCATTCTTTTCTCAGGACATCTGTCAGAAGCCACCTGTTTGATGAGGATGGTATCCCGTTTATTGAATTATAGGCAGCCATCAAAGACCATGCCTTTGCTTGCTGAATGCTTGCCCTGAACGCTGGAAAAAATACTTCCCTCAAAATTCTTTCTGAAAAAAATGTTGCACTGCTGTCTCTTCCTCCATCACCTGCAAAGTCAGCGGCAAAATGCTTCGGAGTGGCAATGACCTTCTGGCTTTGCAGGCCCCTTATAAATGCAACTGCCATCAAGGAAGTGAGATACGGGTCTTCACCGTATGTTTCTTCAACCCTTCCATGCCTTGCGTCTCTTGCAATGTTTATTGTGGGCGAAAGCGCCTGATGAATACCCCTTGCTCTCGTTTCTTTTCCTATAATCTGCGCAATTTTTTCAACCATTTCTGTATCCCAGCTACTTGCAAGAGCAATTGATTGGGGAAAACTTGTTGAACCTTTTGCCATACAACCGTGCAGACACTCATCGTGAATAATTACAGGAATTTTTGGACCTGAGCCGGCAGCGATTTTTTGAATTTCATTTGCAATTCTTGTTCCTGTTTCAGGGTCAAAAGGTCTCAGTACCGGACTTATCTGACCAGCACCATTTTTCAGAACATCCTGAGTTTTTATCCTTGAAAAAAATCCATTGTCAACAAGCGTGCTTCTTTCTAGGCAGGATAACTGGGCAATTTTTTCCTCAATACTCATTCTACTCAGAATCTTTCTTATTCTTTCTTCCATGGTTCCTCCTTTTTATGTTTCCGGAGATATGATAGAATAAATCACAAATCCGGAAAAGTCTATGCAGTGGAAAATTTTCAGCAAAGGTGTATCCATCGGTAAAAAAACGACTGAAATACGCTCTGTTTGTATTCCTGATGAACTCGGAAATCTAAAAAGATACCGCGTAACAACCTGCTGGAATACGGAAAAACCGGTCTTTTCAAAAACTCCTGCAGCCGGGAGATTGATAAAGGATAACTCTGGCAGGATTGGAGTGATGATTAACGGCAGGCACGGTTTGAATATCAAGATCGGGAAATCTTTCTGTGTGCCGCATATCCTTGTGGCAATTAACAGTGTTTCAAAAAAGGCAAGAAACCAGCTTCTGAAGGGTATGCCAGTAGAATTGTTTTCTGAAGGCATTCTGATCTTTGGAAGAGAAAAATGAACCAGTTACAAGGCTGTTGCATCTAAAAACCTCAAAAGGAGGAGACATGGAAGAGAAAAAAGAATATAGTTGTGATAATGACATTCTTTGCGGCGTGAATAAACCAAAAGACATATCAAATATGACTGATTTTGAAAAAAAACACATCCCTGTTATTACTGCACCTGATAAGGTAAATAAAAATGAAGAATTTGATGTTATTGTTGAGGTTGGAAAACTCTTCCCGCATCCGAATGAACCTGGCCATTTTATATCCTGGATTGAGCTTTATAGTGGAGATACATTTTTAGCCCGCGCATATTTTTCTGGCGGCACATCATCACCAAAGGTTTTATTCAGGGTAAAACTTTCTCATGCACATGGATTCCTCAAAGCGTGGGCAATGTGCAATCTGCATGGCCTCTGGCAGGGTGAAAAACCAATAGAAATTATCTGAACAAATTTCAGGGATGAAGATGAACAAAGCAGAAATACTTGTTTTGTATTACAGTATGTATGGAAACACCTTCAAGATGGCCAGGGAAGTGTATCAGGGAGCAAAAGAGGTTCAAGGCGTAAGTGTCAAATTAAGACAGGTCCCAGAACTTCTTCCTGAAGATGTACTTCAATCAAATGAAGAAATAAGAAAGGGCAAAGAAATGCAAAAAGATGTACCCATTACCGTCATAGATGATTTAAGGGAATGCGATGGACTCGTTCTTGGAACTCCGACAAGATTTGGAAATATGTGCAGCCAGATGAGGAACTTTCTTGACCAGACAGGAAATCTGTGGCAGGACGGTTCGCTTATCGGCAAACCAGCAGGTGTGTTCACATCAACAGCATCTTTACACGGAGGACAGGAAACAACACTGGTATCAATTATGCTAACACTTTTGCATCATGGAATGGTAGTTGTCGGAATTCCTTACAGCAGTGTTGAACTGTTGTCAACAAACACAGGCGGTACTCCATACGGAGCAAGTCATGTTGTTGGAATTCAACAGCCGTATCAGGAACTTTCACAACAGGAAAAAACCCTGTGCAGAATACTCGGCAGAAGGGTTGCAGATATCGCAGTCAAACTCAAACATACATAGGAGGAGAAAAATGGAAGAAATCAGAATTGGCATTATCGGTTTTGATACATCTCATGTGCCCGCTTTTACAAAGTTAATAAATGATTCATCTGACCCGTTTCATGTTCCTGGTGGACGGGTTGTTGCCGGAGTTCCAACATTCAGCAGAGACCTTGATATAAGTTATAACCGTGTTGAAGGGTTTAAAAAGGAATTGATTGAAAAATATAAAGTGAATATTTTTGACAGCATTGAGAAAATGCTTGATGCAGTTGATGCAGTGCTTCTTGAAAGTGTTGATGGAAGACGCCACCTTAAAGAAGTAGAACCTGTTTTTAAGGCAAAAAAACCAGTTTTCATTGATAAACCGCTTGCAGCAAGTTACAGAGATGCCGTAAAAATTGCTGAACTATCTGAAAAATATTCCTGTCCTGTATTTTCCTGTTCTTCCCTCAGGTTTGATGTTAATATCACAGAAGTTAGAAATGATAGTGAACTCGGGAAAATTTTTGGATGCGATTGTTTTTCGCCTGTGTCAAGAGTTTCTGCAATGCCTGGATTTTTCTGGTATGGGGTTCATGGAATTGAGATACTTTTTTCTATAATGGGTATGGGATGCGGGTCAGTTGAAGTTGTTTCAACAGAAATAAGCGACATCGCAGTTGGCGTGTGGAAAGATAGAAGAATAGGGACTTATAGGGGTATAAAGATGGGAACAGCGACATATGGAACGACTGTTTTTGGAGAAAAAAAGATTAGACATGTAACATACAGTACTGAAGTTCCGCTTTACGCACCACTTATGAAAGAAACAATGAAGTTCTTTTATACAAAAAAACCCCCTGTATCAATACAGGAAACTCTTGAAATAATGGCATTCATGGAGGCGTCTCTTATCAGCGAAAAGGAAAAACGTCCTGTGCTTCTTGAAGAAGTAATGAAATAAAATTTCGTAAATATTCAATGCAAAATGTACTTTACTAAATTTTTATTTTATCTGTTGCGCTGGTATCAACATCGTATCCTTGCTGAAGCCAATAATTCTGGGAATATTCAGCATAATCGGTGATGGTGTATAAAATTTGTGATGGGACAATGCCCATACCCTTCCATCCTGACCATCTGGAACATCTGCGACAATGACTTTTGTCCCTTTGTACTTTATTTCTTTTCCATCCCCATCATAAATCTTCACAGGCACAACGCTTTCGCAGAACATCGCTATTTTTTTTGTTCCCTGCGGAACATAGAAATAAACCTTTTTTTGCCAGTCAGGTATCACGAAATAGTCAACAACAGCAAATGGAAGCCAGTCAGGAAATTGAATGGAAAAACCTATCTTCTGGTCTGATACCCTCATTGAATAAAGTCCTTTGACCTCTGGGACTATTAAAACATCATGTGTGGCACCGTCAGGCACAATAAAATCATCAAATAAAATTTTCCCTGCTGCATCTATAATCATAACCCTATCTCCAGGATGATTTTCCCTCCTGCCAGTTGTTATTTTCAGTGTTAACTGTTTAACATTGCCAGGAACAAAGAATTTGAAATTGTGCGTCCCGAAAAAAGTATGGGTTGAAATGAACTTTTGCTCTGAAGAAGAAGTAACTAACTGACTGACAGGCACAAGGTTTCCTGTATTAAATGACCTGTATTCAAACTCATAGGGTTTATCTTTTCAGAGCCGTCTTTCATCATTTGATTTAATTCTTCACTGCTCACTGGCTTTATACTTTCCCACCTATCGTTGTTTTTGAAATCCCATTCTTGCCTGAGGTCTGTATCGGCGGATTCGTATCTGTTAACAAGCAGTTGATGCATTCTATACACGTGAACCATCGTTGAATCATATATTTTCCACATAAAATTTAGTAGCCCCCTGACTGCCTTTTTTCTTTCTTCTGTGCCTGGCTTTGCTGATTTGTATTCATAGTAAAGCCGCAGATATTGCAGGTATTTTTTGTAGTCATCTATCCTCGCTTTTACAGCAGGATCTTTCGCAAGTTCATCTGCCTCAAGGATATCCCTGAATGAAAGTCCAAGTTCATGGTCACTCAGCATAAAGGAATTCGCCCATCTCTCAAGCATTCTTTTCATTGGTGCACAAGCTTCTCCAAATGCCTTTGTGTAGAATTCTTCAAGAAGTTGTTTTTCATTAACATCAGGATTCCACAACAATCTTGATGAGAGATACCAGGTAATTCCAACAGCACCGCTGCTGTTGGTGCTTTCAGATAGATAAGCGGCAACACCATTTTTATACCAGTATCTTATCTTTTCTTCAGGAACTACAAGGTAGTTAAGGTCTGGCATATCATTTGTCCAGTCAGGAATAGACCAGTAATCATACACACCAAAAAATTTTGTTTTCTTCGCCCACTGCTGGATGAGTTCATCACCTGAATAACCTGTTCTTTGAAATCCATAAGGAACAACAACGACAAACACATTCGGTTCAAGGTCTATTTTTGGAACTCCTGCATGCTCATTGTATGCAAGCAGACTGACATATTTGCCAGGAAATTGTTTTGCAACCTCTTTTGCAACATGGTTCGCAAGTGAAAAAACTCTATCGCTGACAGAACCGATCTTCAAACATTCAGTACACTCACAATGCCCGCCGCCATCAGATGGCTCAACACTCACAGCAAATGAATATGGGCCTTCAGGGTCTGAGTCAATCTGGCTTTTAAGCTTTTTTAATCTATCCTTTGTGTAAAGTTCAATAAGCCCGGGATTTGAATAACATGGTTTTGTTCCTGGAGCAAATGGCTGTCTCTTGCCATTTATTTCTGCAAGGTATTCAGGATGTTCAAGAAGAACTGCCTTATTTGCTGCATTGAAGGATTCGCCTGCATGCCCGCTGATTGCGATCTCTCCTCCAAGAAAATTTCTTTTTTTCCATTCCTCCCACTTCTTTGATAATTTCATTTCAGGGTCAACAGGCAGTTTCCCACCAAAACCGCCTGTTCCAAAGAAGTTTCGGATTTTGAATACAGGAAATTCCACAAGATTTGCATTTATTGTAATTTTTTTCAGATCAGGAACAATTGTCCAGTTTTCATTCGGGAAGAACCATCTATATCCAAGTATCTCAAGATATTTATAGATGCCGTACTGTATTGCAGTATCAGAATTTCCTGCGATAAATAATTTGTTTGAACCCTGAGAGCGAATGATAAATGCTTCTTTCCCTTTATTTTTTACAGGACCTGCAAATAATTCTGGAAGTATTGAAGAATCAGTTTTCAGAAGAAAAATACCCGCCTGCGGGACAGTACTAACAACAGAAAATTCTTTCCTGGTACCCTTTTTGAGCCATGACGAAAGCTCATTTGCAGTTTCTTTTATTTTCTGTGATGCTTTCTCTTCAACAAAAATGCATCCGCCATAGAAAGCATTTTGCTGTGCGAATGTATTCCCGACAAAAAGAACAAGTCCCACACTCATGAAAAATTTCAATATCTTATTCACCTTTCTCCCCTGTTGATTTTTCAAATTCCTTCATAAGGCTCAGGTATCTTTCTCCTGTATCAGGAAAAATTACAATAATTTTCTGTGTCTTTTTGAACCTTGATGAGATTTTTAATGCAGCAGCGCATGCAGCACCAGAAGAAATTCCAGCAAAAATACCTTCCTGATGGGATAGTTTCTTTGCTGTCTGGTAAGCAAGTTCATCTGTTATTGTGATAACCTCATCAATGATATCAAGATTCAGAACCTTCGGGATAAAACCTGCTCCAATACCCATAATTTTGTGCAAGCCCGGTTTACCGCCCGAAAGCACCGGTGAATTTGCTGGCTCAACCGCAAAAATTTTTGTTGAGGGATTTACCTTTTTCAGCACTTCTCCTATTCCTGTAAGTGTTCCACCTGTTCCGACTCCTGCAACAAATCCATCAATGTCATTTCCGAGTGCATCAATTATTTCTTTTGCGGTTGTCTTTCTGTGAATTTCAGGATTCACAGGATTTTCAAACTGCATCGGCATAAATGAATCAGGTATCTTTTTACAGAGTTTCTGCGCTTCGCATATTGCGCCATGCATGCCTTCTGAAGCAGGTGTCAGAATGGTTTCTGCCCCGAGAAATCTGAGTATGGATATTCTTTCAGAACTCATTGACTCAGGCATTGTCAGAATACACCTGTATTTTTTTGCAGAGCAAACCAATGCAAGACCAATCCCTGTGTTGCCGCTTGTCGGTTCAATTACAACACCACCTGGTTTCAGAGTACCCTTTCTTTCTGCGTCTTCTATCATTGCCAGAGATATCCGGTCCTTAACGCTCCCTCCTGGATTAAACATCTCAAGTTTTGCAAATATCTGAGGGCTGTTTGGGGGAACAATGCTGTTGAGTTTCACAACCGGCGTATTTCCGATACAGGAGAGTATGTCTGAAAAAACCATATCTAATTTTGTTTTTTGTTTTCCCATGTTTTTTTCCTTCTGTAATTTACCTTGAGTATCAGGATATAATATAATACAAAAGATTCAAAATTGCCAAACCAGAGAGGTAATAACAAAACACAGAAAAAAAATTTTTAATGGTCTGCGGTATGGAACTGGCCCCGGGGGGGTATGATGAAACCACTGATCGCAATTTTCGGAATGATATTGTCTGTTCCGTTAGCACCTATAACTGCTCAGGTACAAGAAAACAGGATATACGAATCAGTTTTTGGGGTACCAGCGCCATCTGACTGGGAGACAAGCGGTACCTGGATTGCAGCAAAAACCGGCGCGATGGCAGAAGGTTCGTGTTCTGCCTCATGGAAGGGAATCGTACCTGACAACTCGCTCATTGAGGTTATCTTTGACCTGCCTGACTCTGACGCTCTTGGGAAAACAGTATCAGCAAGTATCTCTCTTGGCAAATCCGATGACCCAAACCGCGTAATTGTCTCCTATACTTACACAAAGGTTGGTTTCCAGATAAATCTCTCAGGGACAAACCGCGCAAACAAGAAAATGGATGTTTCAATAAAGGGAGATACGCGGCCATCAGCATGGCTGGAATATGAAAAAGGTAGAGGCGCAGAAAGTAATGCCTCTATGTACCCAGGATGGGCATCTGCAACCGTCTCGTTTGGTCTGATAGCAAGAAAGGACAACTATCGTATCTTGTTGAATGGAAGTGAATGTGGGGCCGCGGTTGTTGCAGAGCCTGCCGAAATAAAACTTGCTATAACAGTCAGTGGCCTGACAGTAAAAAAAGTACGGATACTGCCGGCACCACCTGAAAAATATACATATATCAGCGCCGCGGGTATGGCAATGCTGAGCGGCGGCCTTGACAGCAGACAGGCACAGGGAATTTTGCCAGGGAAAATGCAAAGCAGGCAGATTGATGTTCTCGGAATTCCAATGATAGTGCAATCAGGGAAAAACGGTGTCACTGTGCTTGACATCGGGGTTGAGGGGACAAAAATTCAACCTTCGGGTACAGTGGGTATCCTCAGGGCACCTGTTCCAGTTGGCATCTACACTTCTGCCTACCTTCTGCTGCATGATGATGGCGCAGGCGCAAATACGCAAGCGGCGATGGGCTTTGGACTTCAACCAGGAACAAATCCAGCCGGTGAGTTGAAAAACATATACATCGGACATGTCCCTGAAACAGCACCTGACCAGGGTGTGAGTGTGCACCAGTGCCTGCACTCGGTTCTGGATGGTATCTGGCAAAGGTGCCTTTGAACCCGGCAACACTCCAGTGGTAAACGCATACGTCGGACGGCATCCTGCTTGCCGAAGAAACTCCTCCAAAATTTGACATTCTGGTGGCTAGGCCCTGGTCGTGGTTCACCAGCCGCGTTGGTAATCGTTCTTCGTTGCAACTTGCCGCTGTGGCTCTTGAGAAATCCCCAATGGATCTTGTACTTGTTAGAAACGGCCTTGGAAATGTATTTTGTGAACCAGAAACACCGAAATTGTCTGCATCTCTGCGCAATCTAACAGACAAACCGCTCAATGCATTCCTTACATGCAAACTCTTTCCGTTTGATCGACAGGAGAAAACGAAAAAACAAAAGGTTTCAGTCGCACCGAATGGTTCAGTAACAATAAATGCCCTGCCCGTGCCAGTGCGTGAACGCGGTCATTACAGGGTACAGGTTATCGCGTATGTAACACAAGATTGTATGATTGATTATAGAACAAATCTTGCTCTTCTTGCTCCAGACACCCGAAAAAAGGTCAATTCGCCGTTCGGAATATGGTCAGTCATCTATGGAGACACAGCCACTGAGACCCAGCGAAAGTATCTAAAGGAAAAGGCCGGAGTCGGATTCTTCATGGACAGAACAGGTGATTATTTTGACTACAGAATGGGAACACCCATACCAGACGATACAGCGGCAGAGAAATATATATCTGAAAGCAATCCTGACGTGAAAATTGTGATGCTGGGATGGGAACACAACTGGGGTGATAAGTACTCATTTGCGTTTCCCGGAATTATTTCTGAGGCCAGGTTTGAGGAACACACGCCAGAAGAACTGGCAAGGATGGACGACGCAATAGAATGTTATCGCAGGATAATCAGGGCAACCAGGAAACTGCGTCCCAACGCTAAAATCTCTCTTGGCAACAGCGTTGTCAACTACACTGTTGGTCTTATTGAACGAGGCAAACTGAAATTCGGAATTGACTTTGATTATTTCGGCACTGAGGAACCAATGTATTTCATATTGCCTGAAAGATGGGAGAGCCCGTTGGGCAATGTTAACTGGTGGACAAAAGCAGTGTGCGAACATTACGGATTTCATGATGTTCCAATTTTTCATTCTGAATCCATTTATTACAGTCCGAAACCTGGTTTTGCAATTATGAGCCCGAGAACACAGGCTGCAAACTATGTACGGGCGTATCTGCTCGGACTCCCCTATAACTCAATCTTCGGATTCTCTGGCGCTATAATTGACTCAGGGAATGATTATGCATATTCGCTCTGGGGAACTGCTGGATACTGCAATGTGGCGCCTGAATGTAGTCCGAAGCCGAGTTTCGTCGCATTTGCGACTCTCACCCAGATGCTTGACGGCGCAAGGTATGACGGTCTGCTTGAAACAGGTAGTACCAGCGTGTATGCGTTGCGATTCCGCAAGCCGGATAACGACTTTGTCTATGCTCTCTGGAATGTAAGCGGTTCACGAAAGATAAAAGTTTCTATTGTTCCTGGCGGGCATCCCGCGGTATGGGACACATTCAACAGACCTATGAAAGCAAGAGTTTTGTCAGGAGGCATGGAACTTACCATATCAGATCTTCCCATTTATATAACCGGCGCAGTACTAAACAGGATAACACTGCTGGAAAATATTCCAGAATCAGAACCCGGCGGTACATTGATAGCGCAATTCAGCAATCCGAATGATTGGACATTCAATGCCAACAGAGGATACTGGCAACCATCATGGGCTAATCCGCGTGTAAAGGGCATATGGACAATCACAGCGGAGAAACTTACGGCTCCGCCAGGATTCCAGGCAAGCAAAGGACAGGCACAGGTTGTATCGTTCAAGCTCCTTCCCAGGGATGAAACAAGGGTTGACACGGCATTTGGCCTGCTGGCGCGGGAAGGGTATTTCGGGCTCAATCAGGGAAAAGAAATTCCTGTGCCAGAAGGAACAACCCGTCTTGGTATATGGTTGTACGGAAGGAGTACCTGGGGACAGGCGGTGATTGTCATGAAAAACCCCAAGACAGGCGAAGAAGTATTCATCGGAGGATGGGGAATATGGGGAATTTCAAGACCTGAAGATGAAATATGCGATAATTTTGACGGGTGGCGACTCCTCAAAACACAACCCCTGCCAGAATCTATAACAAGCGGTTCATATGTAATCAGCGGTGTATTTGTATCAGTGTTTCCGCAACAGGTGTATGTAAAAGATGTGCGCAATACACCAGATCCGAAAATTACAATCGGTGGGGTGGTTGCGTTCAGAGAAAAAATAAAAATTCCTATGAATACTTATCTGCCGTGGTGAATATGAAAGGAAAAAAGATATGAAAACAATAGCAATGGCTGTGATGATTATTACACAGATGTTTCTGGTAGGTTTTGTTTCTGGTGAGGTTGAGGTTACGAGTAAAGAGATTTCTTTTTCTCCCGAGAATCAGGCAGGAAATATGGCGCGGATTGAGTTCAACTGTGGTACTGCTGAAAACAACATTTTCTTCCTGATAAAGAATGAGCAGGGAAAACTGGTGGCGTGTCTGAGAGCAGACCCGCTTGTCGCAGGTAAAAACACCATTGAATGGAATGGCAGGGATGCCTACGGCAAACTCGTACCCAGAGGCAAATACCATGTTTATTTAAGCAGAGACCTTGAATGGAAACTTGACAAAACATTTGGCCTTGGCGGCAGAATAGGCAGGTTCATGTTTGAGGATACTATAAATGACACCCGGAAGGTAGAATTCAAGGTGCCAGGCGTGCTCATAAGCGTCAGAGTTAATAATGAGAAACTATATGATGCTGCATTCCATAAGTCAGATGAGGAATGGGCAGCCGGAAAAAACTACTCATTCAAAGACGGCGTACTGACATTGAATCCGAAGGCGGGCCTGAAAAAAAGCGACATGGTCAGGGTGGACTTCTATTTTCCTGTTTTCTTTCAAAATCCATGGGATATGGACATTGATAGCAAGGGCAATCTGTGGGTTATTCTTCACTGGCAGACACCGGATAGCCCTTATGTGTGGGGACGACTGATAAAACTTGTTCCAGAAGGAGTTAAACTGGATGAAAAATTCGCAAGCAACGGACAAATTCCTGCATTCAGCCGGTCTAACAATCAGGTTGTGATTTCTGAGGATGAAAACCGTATATATATCGGTGGCAGTGATCTTGATGCCTACGGTACAGGTGTTTTCGCTCTTGATACCGGCGCTCGGCTTTACTATCTGGGAGGATATTTTCCTGGAACTCAGAAAACCACATATGGGGTAAGCGGTATTTGTCTCGGAGAACACAACAAAATATATATTCGCAACCTTGGAAGCACGTTATTCACCTATGACAGGAATAAAGGAACCAAAAATGCTGATGAGAACGGATATATGTACTCAGGCATGCCCACTGGTCAAAATAATGCTCTGCCGCCACTCTATGGGATTTATTGGGGACCAACGTTAGCCCCTTCTGCATCAAAGAATATGTTCTACATGACTGCCTGGGGCTCCAATCTTTACAAAGTAATTGATACGGGAGAAAAATTTAGAGTGCTGTACGGACTGGTAATTTCTGAGGACGACCCGATAGGAATGAGTTTTGCTCCAGAATTCAATCTGCTATTTGTTGCTTTGCGGTCCTGCCGCGGAGAGGTAGCAGTAATCTCTGACAACGGTAGCAGTTTGAAAGAAGTAACGCGACTGAAGGATGTCCAACTGGGTGGATTACATACAGTAAAGTGGCATAATGGATTCCTGTATGTGCTGGAGGATGGAGCCGAAATTCCGGATGGATACATAACGAAAAAACTTAAGGACAAGGGCTGCTCTGACATCATCCAGGGCAAAAATCGTATCAGCCGCTATTCTGTTGGTTTCAAGAAAGAAATCCTGGTCTGCACCATTGTCCGTGAGTAATGATGCGATAGAAATTCAGTCAATCAACCATGTTTTCCGGGCGACAGAATCTGCCAGCAGTATCAGAAGGAAACAAAAAATGGCCATGTACAGGATATTCACAAAAAATTTCAATCTTTTTATTCTGGGGTTATTTTCATCGTACATTTTGCAATTTCCCTTAGGTTTCAAATTGTAATATAATATGAAAGAAAATTACCAACACAGGGAGGTTATAATGAAGCAGAGAAAACTTTTTCCAGTTCTCCTGATAGTGCTTTTTCTTGCTGGCTGTGCAATGGTTACTATTTATGTGACTTTCCCTGAAGAGAAAATCAAAAAAGCAGCAGAAGATATTGAAAAGATGATGGAATCCAGTAGCAGAAATATTCTTTATCAGATGTGCAGTTTTTTTGCGTGTCCTGCCTTTGCTCAGGAAGGTTCAGTTTCCTCTGATATAAAAACGGATTCCCCCAGGATAAAAGAGGCAATTAATCAGATAAAATCTTGGGCAGATGAACTTACCTCTTATAAAAAAGAAGGTTATATCGGGGAAACAAACAATTACCAGGTTGCAATTGTCAATCAGCCGGACAACCCGAACCTTTTGAAAAAAGTCAAGGAAATTGTTCAAAAAGAAAATCAGCAGAGGAATATTATCCTTGAAGAAATGTACAGGCTGAACAATGTTTCTCCTGATCAAAAACAAACATTCAGAGAGATTTTCGCAAAGATAAAACAGAAAAACGCGAAAACAGGTGAATACATCCAGGGTCCTGATGGAACATGGGTACAGAAGAAATGAAGATAAAACTTCTGAATGGATGCGAAGCATCTGCAGAGGGTGCTTTATCCGCTGGCTGTAAGTTCTATGCCGGTTATCCCATAACGCCTCAGAATAGATACCCAGAATATATGAGCAAGAGAATGGAGGAGACTGGCGGAATATTTATTCAGGCAGAGAGTGAAACATCCTCTATAAATATGGTTTTTGGTGCGGCTGCTGCTGGATTCAGGTGCATGACGTCATCATCAAGCCCCGGCATATCCCTTATGCAGGAAGGAATATCCTATCTTTCTGGATGTGAACTGCCTGCCGTTATTGTTAATATGAGCAGGGGTGGCCCTGGACTCGGAGATGTTACGCCAAGCCAGGCGGATTACTTTCAATCAACCCGTGGCGGCGGACACGGTGATTACAGAACGATTGTACTTGCTCCATGGTCGTGTCAGGAAATACACGACCATACCTACATGGCTTTTGATCTTGCTGACAGATACCGCAATCCTGTTGTTGTTCTTGGCGACGGTCTTATTGCTCAGATGTATGAAACAGTGAAGATCAGACCGAAAAAAAAGAGATTCCCGAAAAAACCATGGGCACTTGATGGATGTTATGGAAGAAAACCAAATTCATTGAAATCGCTTTTTCTTACCCCGGGAGTTCTTGAGGCGCATAACTGGAAACTTGCCGCTAAATTTGCAAAGATTGAAAAAAGAGAAGTCAGGTTTGAATCTTACTATTGCAAGGATTCAACCTACATCGTCGTAAGCTATGGCACATGCGCAAGAATTACAAAAGAAGCGATTGACAGGGCAAGAGGTGAAGGCATAAATATAGGCCTTTTCAGACCAGTATCTCTCTGGCCTTTTCCTTATCAGCAGCTTGCGGAATGCATAAGGACAGCAAAGAAAATACTTGTTGTGGAAATGAACCTCGGACAGATGATTGATGATGTGAAAATCGCTGCAGCAAATTCATCGGCACGAATATTTTTTTATGGCAGACCTGGTGGGGGAGTTCCTGACCCTGATGAGATTTACAGGGAGATAAAGAAAAAATGAAGACCATTTATCAGAGACCAGAAAGTTTGACATCAGCAACAAGTATTTACTGTCCTGGCTGCGGACACGGCATTGTCCAGAAACTTATTGCAGAAGTGATTGATGAACTTGAACTGAGAACAAGAACCATAGGAGTTGCTCCTGTTGGATGTGCGGTTCTGTCATATGATTATTTCAATTTTGATGTAACAGAAGCAGCGCACGGAAGGGCACCAGCAGTGGCAACAGCAATAAAGAGGCTTCTTCCAAACAGGATTGTTTTCACATATCAGGGAGATGGAGACCTTGCAGCAATTGGAACAGCAGAAATAATACATGCCGCAACAAGGGGTGAAAATTTTTCAGTGTTTTTTGTTAACAACGCTGTTTATGGAATGACAAAAGGACAGATGGCTCCAACAACTCTTCCAGGGCAAAAAACAACAACAACCATTTATGGAAGAAAAGCAGAAACACATGGATTTCCATTAAAGATCTGTGAGCTTCTGTCATCCATTGACGGAGTGATTTACCTTGAAAGAACAACAACCTCAGACATTCCTGGAATTATGGCAACAAAAAAAGCAATAAAAAGAGCGTTTTCACTGCAGATAGAAAACAAAGGGCTGTCTCTTGTTGAAATTCTAACTTCCTGTCCGACAAACTGGAAGAAGAGTCCAATAGAGTCAATGAAATGGATCAAGGAAGTTATGGAAAAATACTATCCTGTAAAGGTTTTTAAAGAACCTTCGGTTGCAAAGATATGATTTTTCTGATTCCGCTTTCTTTTCTTCTTTTCTTTCTTTTTGTTCTTATCCTTATCTTTTTTCTTTTTGTTATAATTCCAGTTCAGGCGGTCAGGATTGCCCTGGGGAAACTCGGGCTTTCCCCTGTTGTTGCTTTCTTTGTTTTCCTGGCAACCCTTATCGGAAGTTTCATCAATATACCGCTGGCAGTAAAAACCAGCACCGGTTTTGTTCCTGCATTTTCCTATTTTTCAGGATTTGTGTTTGATGTTCCGGAAGGAACACAGGTTATTGCTCTTAATTTTGGCGGTGCACTTGTTCCAATTTGTCTGTGCATTTATCTTTTTTTCAGAACTCCTGTAATTCCAACAGTTCTCGCAACAATCATCTCAACAGTCCTGTGCTACAGATTGGCAACTGTGGTGCCAGGAATCGGTGTGACCCTTCCCGCATTTATCCCGCCTCTGGCAGCAGTGCTTCTGGCGTTCCTTTTCAGTCCAAAGAATAAAATACCTGTTGCCTATATCAGCGGGGTTATGGGTGTACTGATCGGAGCAGACCTCTTGAATCTTCCACATCTTGGCAATTTTCAGGGGGTGATGAGCATAGGCGGAGCAGGTGTATATGACGGCATTTTTCTTGTTGGAATTTTTTCTGCACTTCTCGCCTGATTATACCTTAAGGAATTGAGTCAGCGAGTTTTCTCATTGCCTCTGGAAATCCTGTGAAAAATGTGCTGCCCCACCTTCTTTCAATTCCTTCAGCATGTTTGTAGATTGCTTTTTTTGCTCTGGAAAGAACCTTCTCCGGATTTTTCAGTTTTTTATCATAATGATTGAACTTAATCTGATACAGCGCATATGCTGCATCAATAACATCAATAAATGTATCTGCGACGTCAATTGCCTGCTGTAATCTTTCTTTGAAAAATCTGTGTGTATCGTCGGGTAGATGCATCTTTTCAATTATTTCAATGCATTCTCTGCATAACTCTATTCCCTGCTTTTTCTCTTCCTTGATCTGATTTACTGGCTTTGTTTTGCTTCCACACTCTGGAGTCATCGGCAGATTTATCGGGGTACCTGGCTCTGCCCATTGTTCCCAGAACCACACCTTGTTTTTTTCTTTATCAACCCAGATGTTTGGATCTGCGCCTGCGAGGTTTGTCATCTGGGCTCCATTGAGATAAAGAATCTTTCCGATTGCCTGTTCCATAAGGTTGATAACCTTTATGAAACGACTGTCCCATTTACCGGAAAAATGAGTATTCCACCATTTTTCAAGTTCCTTTTCAATATTGATATTTCCATATTTCCCGAGAATGCCCACAGCAACCAGGTTCATTTCTGTCAGGGGATTTACAAAGGCAGATGTTGAAGGGTCATTCACTGCTGATCTGCATGATATTGCATAAGGGCGGTACTTCTTCGCATTTTTGAAATGTTTTTCAATCCAATTAATCCACGGACCCAGCATTTCCCCTTTTCCAAAAAATTCTCCCGCAGCATCAAATGAAACATAGATACGATTGTTCTTGCTCATTTCTGAAAGGAAAGGAGTTGTATCAAGAAAAAATTGCCAGTCAGAATAGGTACAGTCGGCTCCGAGTATTATTTCTGGGAATTTTGAACACGCATTAATTACGGCCCGGGACATTTCCTGATGTGCTCCACCAGAATGTATATCATGCGTCATTATTTTATTGTGTTTTCTGCATACCTGTTGGACTGTTTCAACAGCCCTTCTGACTATTTGCTGAAGAGGAATTTTCTGATGATACAACCTTGAAGGGGTAAAAACCGAACACTCGCAGTTGAAACAAAATATTCCGTCAACCTCGGGAAAATCTTCAAAAAACTGGTCAAGTTCATCACGCATAAAATCATAAAAATAATCTCTGCTCATATCTGGCTCACCTTCTGGTGTTAACCATTCAGGATGATATTTCCTCAGTACGTTTCTGACCGATGAAACCCTGATGCCTCGCGGAAGTCCGGGTCCTGTCACAAGATTGCAGATATGATATGCGTGAAGAAGTTTCAAATTTTTTTTATGAGCACGCCTTGCAAACTCCCTCAAGAATTTTCTCGCACCATCAATCCTTTTTAGGTCGCGTTCTTTATTAAATTCAGGATAGTTCCTGTATACGACAGGAAGTGTGTAATAATAGTCATCAAGACCTATCATGAAGCTTGACCACAGAGTAACACCTGTAAAACCATATTCACTGACTTTATCAAGAGCAAGAAAGGTTGTCTCTGGATGAAGCTCAATCATTTCAACCCATCTTTCAGGAATATAATCTTTTGTTCTCATATCCATCTTGGCATACTGTATGAAGCATTCCTATCTTTTAGAACTTTTCTGGGTATGTCAAGTCGTTCAAAGCGAAAATAGATTCCCCATGCCATCGCTTTGTTTGAGCCAAGAGCAATCAGCAATTTGTGAGAACCAGTATCAGCGTGAAATTTTATCTTTGCCCTATCTTCCCACGCTGGATTTGTACCTTCGGGATCGTGGAAAATCTCTTTATC
>DYKA01000142.1 GCA_020722805.1 Vermiphilus sp. | reverse complement strand
TTGATGTTCTTGTGCCTGTAAATATGAACGGGGCTGAGTGAGTAAATATTATTATACAGGATAACAGATGAACAAATTGATACAAACAAGGTTATGGATCTATATTTTCCCGGCACTGATGGATTTTTCTGTTGCTGCTGTACTTTTGTTTTCCTCCATAAAGGTAGTGACATTTGGGGCATCATCATTTATTGTTGGGGTCCTTGGGTCAGTGTGGGGCATAACCTATTCTATTTCAAGTTTTATACTGAGTAAAGTCATCAGCAGGAATAACGCTGCTGGATTTATGATTGTTAGCTGTGTAAGCTTTATCTTTATCGGTTTATTTTTCAATTTTTGTACATCCTTACCCCCACTTTTTATTCTTCTTTTCCTCGGCGGACTCTGTTCTTCATTCTTTTTTGTCGGATTTCAAATGTTCATGGGCGACAGCACCGGACTGCCGCACCACAAAAGTTCTGCTTTGTATACGCTTTCCTGGAGTAGCGGTCTATCTTTTGGATCCTTGGCAGAAGGTTTTCTTATGTCAGCAGGAGTTTTTTATGCTCAGGTTCCTATATTTCTTTCAAGCACAATTATAATTCCGGGTATCGTTGTTGCAAGAAGAATGAACAAGAATTCTGCTGGATCTGTCAGGAAAGACGAGAAAAAGATGCAATCAATGCCGCTGGTGAGGAAATATATCCAGATTGCGTGGATAGAGATTTTCAGTGTTACACTGGTTACAACGGGCATAAGATACCTCACTCCCAAGATGACTATGTCGTTCTTTTCATTCAGCGAAGCAATGGCTGGAGTGACAGTCTTTGTATTTTTTATTTTTCAGGCACTTGCTGGCTATTGGGCATCATTTTTCAGAGTGCTCAGATATAGAATTTTTTCACATCATCTTATGAAGATGGCTGGAATTGTTTCTTTGATAGTACCGCTGGCTTTACACAAAACTGCGGGAGTTTTTTTGTTTGCAGGGCTTCTTGGAATATATGCGGGCTATGCATTTTATGTGGCTGTCTTCTATGCCATTAATGATGAGGAAAGGTCCGGCCTTAATGTTGCAATTAATGAATCCCTTGTGGGAGTTGCTTCAGTATGTGGTCCCTTTTTGTTTGGAGTGATGCTAAACATCAATCTCAAGTATTTCCTTATTTTTCCCTGTATTGTTATTTTCCTGACAGGGTTAGTTCAGCATTACCTTTTGAAATATCATGAAGTCTGATTTATTTTCTCAAGGAGATTTAATACATTTTTAAGTATTGTATCTCTGCATTTTCTGAACTCTGTTAAAATTTCTTCTTTTGTTCCTTCTGCGGTTGCAGGGTCCTTAAGGTCCCAGTGGAGTCTTACAGATTTTCCAGGGAAAAATGGGCAGTTTTGTCTTGCGTTTTCACAAAGCGTAATAATATAGTCAAATTCTCTTCCAGAAAACTCCTCAAGACCTTTTGATCTTTGTTTTGAAATGTCAATACCTATTTCCTTCATTACCATTATTGCGTATGGATTTACTGTAGAAGGGTTTAATCCAGCGCTGAATGCTTCAAATTTTCCTTTACCGTAATGATTTACAATTCCTTCAGCCATCTGGCTTCTGCATGAATTTCCAGTACACAGAAAAAGGATTTTTTTCATATTGTTGTGATTATAAGGTATACAGCGCAAATAATAAGGAGAACTCCACAGATTTTTCTGGCTATAACTATTCCCCTGGATTTTTCTCCCCAGTTCAAATATTTTTGGACGCCTTGAACAGATGTTCCAGCAAACACGATAACACAGCAGTGTCAAATTGCGTATGAAAGAAGCAAAGTTGCAGCATACAGGAATTTTGTTGATGCGGCTTTGAATACAACTGCAAGCATTGGTGCCATATATGCAAAGGTGCATGGCCCAAGAGCAAGGCCAAAAACAAAGCCAAGGACAAAAGCAGCAAGCGCGCCTTTTTTCTTCATCTCGGGCTTATTACAAGCAGATGCTAAAAAAGGTATATTTATAATTTCAAGCAGATATAGTCCAATAACCACAAAGATAGCTGCAACAATATAATTGCCGGCTGGGCCAATATTTCCAGCCATTTTTCCCAGCCCCGCAGTAATGAGTCCGATAATAGTAATGGTTAAAAGTATTCCAAACGCAAAAACACAGGATAAATAGAATGCGGTTTTTGTTGTCACTCTGCCCTGGCTGCTTATAAATCCAACGATAAGTGGAATGCTTGCAAGATGACAGGGACTTAGAAGAATGCTCAGAATTCCCCATATGAGTGATGCGGATACTGCGACAATCGGTGAACCTTCAACTGCGTGCGAAAGAGATTCAAATAATTTATATATGTTCATTTTTCAAACTTATATCCCAGTTCAATCCATTTATTGAGAATATCCTGTTTTGACATAAATCCTTCGTGTCTGTAAAGTTCAGTGCCTTTTTCATCAAAGAAAATCTGCGTTGGTATCAATCTTATTCTATAAGCATTTCCTGCTGCTGGATTTTTCCACACGTCAATTACTTCAACATCAAACCTGCCCTTATATTGGTGTTTAAGTTCTTCTAAAATAGGCGCCATCATCTTGCAGGGCACACATTTATCGGCACCAAGGTCAACAATTTTGGGCATGCCGTTTTTCTTTTCAGTATTTTCTATCTGTTGTTTTGAAACAGTTTCATTGTAAACATTTTCCTTTTCTTGTGGTTG
>DYKA01000141.1 GCA_020722805.1 Vermiphilus sp. | reverse complement strand
AGGGTAAAATGCGATAAGAGAAATAAATCAGAAGCATATTCACTGGAAAGACGTATGCAGGGACAGCTTTGAAAAAATTTTTATTATGATTAACCGTGTGGAAAACTCAATAGTTGTAAGGCATTTGGGTTTTTCATACCTTTCAACATTTAACAAGAATTTCAGGCGATTCACAGGCCCACACCTTCAATGTATAGAAGAATCTTGAAGGCAAAAAAGATTATCTGAATTCAACATGAGGTTCTGGCTCATAAAGTATTTTTACAGGCCGGCCATCATTAAGTATTGACATTCTTCCTCCTTCAACCACAAGTTCATTGATAAAACTGTTTGCAGGTGTTGCAATAATGCCTTTCCTGTCCACTTCTTTTATGAGTTTCTTTTTCAGTTCCAGGTCGCCACCAGCAGTATCCTCAATATACTTGATTGTTCCAATAATCGCAGAAACAGAATCAGGTCCATACCCAACAGGTTTATAGCCCTCTCCTTCCCATGGCACAAAACGGAAAAAGTCAGGGCTTACATAATTATATGCAGAACCGCCAGGACCGATACCTTCAAGATAACAATACGCAACCCCTCTGTACTGGTCATCATGCTTGATCATACCTGTTTTTCCATTACCCTCGCAGTACATCACAAGCCCCTGGTCATTACTTCCAGCACCAGCATCAGGATATCCCAGTCCATTTGTCACAGAAAGGATTGCACCATTTTCAAACCTTACCCTTGCATCAGACCATAAAAATCCTTCATTTCCATTTGGAAATCTACCCCTTACCCCTTCAACAGAAACCTCTACTGGTCTCAGGCCAGTGATGAAATAAACAAGGTCTACATAATGGCAGCCAATATAAACAAAAGGGTCTGTCCTTTCCACAGTAAACCAGTTCTGAAAATTTGAATGCCTGTAATAATACGGCTCAATCAGTTTTGCATCTCCCATAGCAAACTCACCAAAATGTCCAAGCAGATATGAACGTTTTGCCATCAAACTGCGGCGGTCAAATCTCTTGTGATATTCCACTCCGACGAAAAGTCCTTTCTCTTTAACAATGTTTTCTATTTCTGCTGCCTGTTTATACTGGAGAACAAGTGGCTTTACACACAGCACATGCTGATTATTTTTCAATGCCTCCATGACAACCTCATAATGAAGATTGTCAGGCATCGCAACAATAACAGCCTGTCTGGGTTTCATTTCTGAAATAACCTTTTTATACAATTCAGGATAATTGTTTTTTTCTGGCTCAGAAAAATCAGGATGAGGTGCAAATGACTGACCGGGGAATGCCTGTTTAAGATCAGGATTGTCCCTTAAATACTTTAGTGGTGCACTGTTCAGAGCACAAACCTGAATTTTCCCGACGATTCCTGTTCTCTGAAGATGGTAAATGGCCGGAAGCAACAGGTCATTTGTAATCATTCCACCACCAACTATCGTTACATCAATGACAGACATAATCTCCTCCTTTTGTTTTGATTTGTTTTCATATTTATTATAACATCAAAAAGATGCTGGTAGTTAAAAAAATTAACCGGAGGGCTTTGATGAGAAAATTGAGAATTCTGTTTTTGATGGCAGTTTTTGTTATTGCTGGATGTGCTTTTTCTGGTGATGAGATTCTTCTGCAGGAGAAAAAACCAGTGGCCGGCCTTGTTGCTGATTGGTTCAGGTATTCACATCCGGATGTGATGCTGACAAGAATTTTCAAGACATACTCACTTGATGGGAAAGGCCAGCAATCAAGATTACAACTGATTTCTGTGTACAGAGATAAACCATCAGAAAAAGACCTGAGTAGTTCATATGCCCAACAGTACGGATTTAAGATTTATGACACGATACAGGATGCGTTGACCTGCGCAACTGATACTCTCGCTGTGGAAGGTGTAATTATTTCAACAGAATGGGCTGATTATCCTGTTTCTTCAACGGGTCAGGTTATGTATCCGCACAAAAGAATGTTTGAGGAAGTGGTAAAGGTATTTGAAAAAAACAAGAAAGTTGTTCCTGTTTTCATTGATAAACATATTGCGGACAACTGGGCTGATATAAAATGGATATATGACACTGCTAAAAAAATGAAAATTCCCCTGATGGCAGGTTCATCTGTTCCTGTTTCATGGAGATATCCAGTTGCTGATGTTGACACACACTCAAAACTGAAAGAAATTGTCGGGATATCATACCACACCCTTGATGGATATGGATTTCACGGTATGGAAATGGTTCAGTGCCTTGCTGAACAAAGAAAAGGTGGGGAAACAGGTATCAAATCAGTTCAATGTATAGTCGGAGATGATGTCTGGAAGGCAGCAGGGAAAAAGTATGACGCAAATCTTCTCAATATGGCAGTTGAACGACTTGGAAGAAGAATTCCCGAAGGAAAAACATTTAAGGATTTAGTTCCTCATCCAGTACTTTTTGTTATGAATTATTATGATGGACTCCGTGTTTGTCTTTTCACCCTCAATGGACTTGCGTCTCAGTGGACTGCTGCATGGAAATATGCTGACGGGAAAATTGCTTCCACACTTTTTAAGCTTGATAATAACCATTCAACCTTTATGCATTTTGCAAATCAGATGAAAGGCATTGAGAGTATGATTCTTACAGGAAAACCGTCCTGGCCTGTAGAGAGAACTGTACTGACAAGTGGGGCACTTGATGCACTGTTGATTTCAAAGTCAAA
>DYKA01000140.1 GCA_020722805.1 Vermiphilus sp. | reverse complement strand
TATCGGGTTATCAAGGGTGAAACCCTTGATGTTCTTGTGCCTGTAAATATGAACGTGGTTTAGTAAATATTTACAATTCTGTTATAATATAAATATGGGAAACACAAAAGCGCTGGCACTTTTAAGAGAAAATGAGCTGATTGAAAGGGCAAAAAATCGCGACCACGCTGCGTTTGAGGAATTAGTTAAAAGAAATCAGGCGCGTATTTACAATCTCGGGCTGAAACTTCTCGGAAACAGAGAAGATGCGGCTGACCTTTTGCAGGAAACATTCATCAATGCCTATTATGCCCTTCCAAAGTTTGAAGGTAAATCAGCATTTTCAACCTGGCTTTACAGAATCGCAACAAACAATGCTTTTATGAAGATGAGGAAAAAGAAAATTCCCCTCGTCAGGTTTGAACCAGTGGATGATCAGGATGGCAAAAAGCATTTTACAGAGATTGCTGACTGGTCAGGGGATCCAAAGGCACATCTGCAGAATGAAGAACTGAAGATACTGATTGAAAAATCAGTTAATGCTTTGCCTGGAAAATACAAGACAATTTTTGTGCTGCACGACATAGAAGGGTTCTCTACAGAAGAAATCAGCAAGATGCTTGAATTGTCTGTGCCTGCTGTTAAGTCAAGAATTCACAGAAGCAGAATGTACCTGAGAGACAGACTTTCTCAATATTTCCATAATCGGATTGGTTCAGGGGTGAGTTGATGAAGTGTGAGGAATATCTGGAATTGATTTCAATGTACCTTGACAGGGATCTGGACCCGAAGGATGCTGAAGATCTTGAAGAACATCTTAGCCTCTGCAAAAACTGCATGGCAATTTTTCACACACTTGAGAAAACAATACTTCTATCATATAATTATTACAGGAAAAAATACTGCAGGGTTCCCAAAAAGGTTTCTGCACGGGTTTTCTATGAACTTAGAATAAGATACGAAAAACAAAGATTTTGATTTCGTTTACACGGTTTCCGGAGTGTTGATGCAATATTCCATTAAAGGCTGGGTAAAAAACTCTTTTTGTGATTGGGATTCAAAAATCAGTTCTGTAATATTTCTTCCTGGTTGCAATTTCAGGTGTCCTTTCTGTCAAAACTGGCAACTGGTTGAAGGGTATGAAGACCTTCCTGATATTGAATGGTTAGATATTGAGTCATATTTAGTAGAAAACAAGGATTTTATTGATGGACTCGTGATAACAGGAGGAGAACCATTTGTTTCAGATTTTCTTTTTGATATGGTAAAAAGAATCAGAGGCATCGGCATTGCGGTCAAGATAGACACAAATGGAACATTCCCGGATAAACTGGCGTATCTTATTGAAAATTCACTGGTAAATGCAGTAGCGATGGACATAAAAAATGTCCTTGAGAAAGAATTTTATTCAATGGCCTGCGGTATTTCAGTCTCAGAGGAATTGATGGAAAAAATTATTGAGTCCACAAAAATCCTGATGGATTCAAATGTTGATTATGAGTTCAGAACAACCCTTGTCAGGAAATTTCACACGATTGACAATTTGAAAAAGATTGGAAGTCAGTTAAAGGGAGCCGAAAAGTATGTTCTTCAGCAATACAGAAAAATTGGAGTAAGAGACGGCTTTGATGGTGGGGAACCATTTTCAAAGGAAGAGATGGAGAAATTCCAGAATGAGATTTCTCAATTTTTCCGAAGATGTCATATAAGGTATTATGGCGCAGATGTTTGAAGGGATTAACCTTTCCGGAGGGATGGGGCTGCTTTTGAGTTTTTTCGCAGGGACAGTTTCATTTTTTTCTCCCTGCATAATTCCGCTTATTCCAGCATATTTTTCATTTCTTGCAGGATCTTCCCTTGAAAGCATCAATCAGAAGAAAACTCATCTTTTGTTTTCGGTTGGTTTTATGTGTCTGGGATTTACTTTTGTTTTTACTGCTTTTGGTGCTTCAGCAACCAGTATTGGAAAATTTCTCGCTGAATATATCAGATTTTTCAGGATCATTGCGGGTGTAATAATTGTTGTTTTTGCTGTTGAAACACTCCAGCTTACGCATCTTTTTTCTTTCCATACGACGATTTCTCCTGAATTCAAAAAGAAACCTACTGGATTGCGTGCGATTCTATTTGGTGCTGTACTTGGTATTTCCTGGACGCCTTGCGTTGGTCCTGTTCTTGGTGCAATATTGACAATGGCTTCAATACAGAAGACAGTTGCAAAGGGAACAGCGATGCTTTTCTTCTATTCTATTGGTTTAACAGTTCCTTTTCTTGTGTTTGCCATTTTCCTGGCAGCACAGGGAAAACTGCAGAAATCCATGATGAAACATACAAGAAAAATCAGGATTGTTGCGGGAGTGGTACTTTTATTTTTCGGGTTTTATCTTCTTGCTCAGGGGGGGAAATGGATGTGATAATAATCGGTTCCGGTCCTGCGGGAATATCAGCAGCAATATATGCAGCGAGAGCAAACCTTTCGTTTGCTGTGATTGAGAGAATGTATCCAGGTGGAAAACTTGCGTGGATTGACAGAATTGAAAATTATCCTGGATTTCCGGAAGGTATATCAGGGGCAGAACTTGCTGAAAGATTTTATGGTCAGGCAGTAAAGCTTGGTGCAAATTTCATTTACTCAGACCGTCCCCGACGATGTCAGGAAAAGAATTGAGTACGGCACTGAGAAGTTTAATCGCATTTTACCCTGACCTAAAGTAATCTAACT
>DYKA01000139.1 GCA_020722805.1 Vermiphilus sp. | reverse complement strand
TTTCATGATTGCTGGATGGCAGATTGGTGGCCATGATAGAGGATATCCTTATTACGAACCAGACCCGAGATTGGGAACCTATGAAGACCTTGAAAAGGGTATCAGAGAATGTCATAAACTCGGGGTAAAAGTGAGTTTTTTTGTTAACTGTCAACCGGTTGATATGAGCACAAAATTATACAGGGACAAGCTTCACAGGTATGTGATTCTGGACCCTCACGGAGTTCCTTATTTCATATGCAATTACTGGGGAATGGGCACTCTCAGCGCAAGGACAAGATTTATGACAGGGACTCCTTTTGTTGAGGTGAACCCCGCGCATCCTGAAGTGAGAAAACTCTTGATAAACTATTTCAGGAAACTTGTTGAAATTGGTGCTGACGGGCTTCACATAGATAAATTTTTTAACACGCCTATGGACTTCAATCCTTTGCTTTCCTGGACAGGTCCTGACAGGGCACATCATGAAGGGGTATTAAAGTTTGTTGAAGAACTTTTTTCTGTCTGCAGGTCTATTAACCCGAATTTCTGTATTTCATATGAAGGCGGATGGGACAGACTTATGAGCTACAGCGAGGTCTCCTGGTGGGGAACAGAGCCAGACACAATGAAAGCGGTTTTTCCTAACAGGGTTCTTACCAATGGAGTTGAACAGCCGTATGATTTTAATAAGGTAAACAGTGCAGTGCTTGGTGGCTGTCATATTCTGATAGGCCCGGCAAACTACAATAAAAACCTTGATTATCTTCCAATGAGAAAATTGATGGAATATATCAGGGAGATAAACAAAATAAGAAGAAAACTCTTTGACATTGTCTCAATGGGCAGAGTTATTGATAGTTCTGAAAAAATCTTTAATTCTGGTATCACACACATTTCTGGTGATTTCAGCAAAAAACAGGGCTGCAGATGGAATCTGTTTGAATCAATAAAAACAGGAAAGAAGGCAATTGTACTTGCAAATTTCCTTCCAGAGCCAGTAAGAGCTGAAGGTATTTATTTCAACCATAGCAATGATGCCTGCACGATTTATGAAGCATTTGAGAAAAAGATTGAAACAAAGTTTCCTGTTGACATAACAATTAAAGGTGAAAAGGTTGTGTTCATTGCAGAGGAATAAGGAAAAACTTTCTTTTCACTATCCCTTTTGGAGTAAAGGAGAGGAATAGAAGAAACAGCAGAAAATTTTAACAATCACAAACGGAAATTTTTATGAAAAAAAGGACATTTGCACTGATTGATGAAAGAATTGTTGAGGATACATTATATCTCAGAAGGGCTCTTGAAGTACCTGAATTCAAACACAAAAAACCAGTGGTCAGCCCAGGTGAAGGCATTGGTTCTGTTCTGAGGGATAAGAACGGTTTATGGAGAATGTGGTACACAATTTTTATTACGCGAAATCCTGAGACAGACCTTGTTGGATGTGAGACACCTATGGCTATTGCATATTCAAACGACGGAATTCACTGGGAAAAACCATCGCTGGGTATAGCAAAAGACCCGATCTACAGCCAGCATCCAAACATTGTGGTTCACGCGAAGATGAAAGATAGAAATGGCAGGTATCTTTCTGGCTGGGGAGGACCAGCAGGGATGTGTATACTGGACAGTGAAATAACTCCACATCCGTGTGCAAGAAAGAGATTCACAGGATTGTATGTTGATTTTCCGATAGATGTAATCGGAGGTATATGCATTGCTGATAGTGATGATGGAATTGAATGGACAATTTGGCCTGAAAGCCCTGTAATCATTGGATCGCCTGATACCCAGAACATTCTGATTTATGATGAAAACATAAGAAAATATGTGTGCTACTTAAGACCTGTGATACACTGTGGAATGGACCGACATGCAAACCGTAAGATTGCAAGATGTGAAAGCGAGGATTTGATTCACTGGAGTGTTTCAAGGGTTGTCCTTGATACGGATGAGCTTGATGCGCCGGGTCTTGAGATTTTTGATGAACCAGGAATGAGAGGTGCGCGTGGCAGAAACAAACAATTTCAGGGCATATCTCCTTTTATAAGGAACAACTGCTATATTGCATTTACG
Source organism: Vermiphilus sp. (assembly GCA_020722805.1). Classification (GTDB taxonomy): domain Bacteria; phylum Ratteibacteria; class UBA8468; order B48-G9; family DTJG01; genus DTJG01. The sequence goes on along the minus strand of DYKA01000139.1, from coordinate 716 downwards.
TGGTTTTACGATGCTGTTAAAGGTATTTTTACAAATGAATTGATACACAGCGATGACGGTATTGACTGGAAGAGAGAAGCATTGAGAGAACCATTTATGGCTGACAATAAACCAGAAGGATTCCGCGGAAAACTCCCTGTTCCATTCGGCAGCCCGCCGGTTGACGTGGGTGATGAAATGTATTTCTACACAAGTAATACACCTTACGGCCACCATGAGGTTGCAGTTGCTGATATCAATGCAAAAGCAAAAGACAGAAAGCAACTTCTTGAAAGTAATGAGATTTATCTTTTAACATTAAAAAGAGATAGATGGGTATTTTATGAGGGAGGTGAAACAGAGGGAGAATTATTAACCAGTCCGATTGAATGGGAGGGCGGTGGAAGTTTCTGCATAAACGCAAAGATAGAAAAAGATGGTTATATCAAGGTTGAACTTGATGATGTATTTGGCAGAATGATTAATGATGCACATCTTGACCAAATCAATATGATTACAGGTCCGGTTGATGGGATTGATATCCCTGTTACTTTCGGGCCAGGTCCAAAAACAGTGATGAAATTTCTCCTGGCAGGACCTGTTCGCTTCAGGTTCTGGATAAAAAAGGCAAAAATTTATGGGTGGAGCTTTGTCCATCCTGTTATTACATAAATAAAAAGCAGATGAAATTTCTATTATTCACAACATTTTCAAGGAGGAAACAATGGAAAAAGTAG
>DYKA01000027.1 GCA_020722805.1 Vermiphilus sp. | reverse complement strand
ACATAACGTGCTTCACTAAGTATTTACGTAAGACAAAAGCAAGTTGTTGAGCCCCACGGGCATAACCCGTGGTTTTCGGAGCCGGGTAAATATCAAAAGCACACAAGCAAAAGAAAAATGTTCATAAAGAGAGAAATCTACTCACAAGCAGAAACTGATATCCGGAAAATCTTTCAAAATTATATGTCGGGGCGAGTGGATTTGAACCACCGACCTCTTGGTCCCGAACCAAGCGCTCTAAACCAATCTGAGCCACGCCCCGAGTGCGCCCAGCCTGATTTGAACAGGCAACTTTCGGGTCCGCAACCCGACGTTCTGTCCAGTTGAACTATGGGCGCATCCTGCTGTATTGAAATATATTATACAATATAAGTACTCGCTTAACCATGCCACCATTTACTGATATACAGGCGATGGAACACAAAGTTTTGATGTTTTTATTTTGCTCTGTGCCTGAGTATCGCACACTTTGTTGATAAGTATTAACTTTGGGACAAACCCAAAGATTTACACAAATGTTAATCTTGTGCCTTCATTGAGTATCTATTACAACAATTTATATATTTTTGAAAAATGGGATAAAGAGAAAGAATGTCTATGATAGAACACCAGCATAGATATCTTTTCCCTTACTATCAATGCCGACTATTGCGGGGAACTTTTCTATTTCAATTTTATAAATTGCTTCTGGACCAAGTTCAGGGAATGCAATGATATCGCACTTTTTAACAAATTGAGAAAGATACGCACCACAACCACCATAGGTTACAAAGTAAACTGCACCATATTTTATAATCGCTTTTTTTACATCTCTTGAACGAAAGCCTTTTCCAATCATACCCTTCAAACCATATTCCAATAGTTTTACTGTATATTTATCCATTCTTGAACTTGTTGTTGGCCCGCAGGAACCAATAACAAAACCAGGCGGTGCAGGAGTTGGTCCAACATAATAAATTATTTGCCCTCTGATATCAAATGGCAGTGTACCTTTATTTTTTAATATATCAATGAATTTTTTGTGGGCGGCATCCCTTGCACCATAAATAATTCCATTTATCTCAACAAAATCACCTGTCTTCAAAGAAGCAATTGTTTTCTCATCAAGAGGTGTTTTTATTTTAATCAAAGTATCTCCATGTGCATTCTGTGTGCCCAGCAGGAAATTGAAACTGCTACTGGATATCCTGCAATATGCGTTGGATATGTTCTTATTCTTGCATCAAGACAGGTAATACTTCCACCAAGTCCACCAGGTCCAATACCAAGATTATTAATGCTTGAGATAAGTTGTTGTTCAAAATTTTCTGTTTTACTATCTTTTGGCTTGCCAATATCCAGCAAAGCACATTTTGAAAGCCATACTGCTTTTTCTGCTGTACCTCCCATTCCCAGACCAACAAATACAGGCGGACATGGGTTTGGACCTGCTTTTCTTACACAATCTACGGCAAATTTCATAATCTCTGCTATGCTTACAGTGGGGTTAAACATCTTAAGATGTGTTGTGTTTTCAGAACCAAATCCTTTAATCATCAATGAAAATCTGAACTGGTCTCCTGGTACATTTTCGCACCACAAAACTACAGGGGTATTATCCTGTGTATTTTTTCTCTCTGGAATACTTACAATGGATTTTCTCAAGTGAAAATCTTTATATGCTTTTCTCACTGCCTCATCCACGATTTGCTGAAGTGTTGCAAAATTCTGAAATTCAATACAGGTATCACTTCCAATCTCAAAGAAAACAACAACCATTCCTGTATCCTGACACACAGGAAGGTGCTTATCCTGCGCAATTTCCAGATTTTTTATGATTACATCCAGTATTTTTTTGCCGAGCGGATTTTTTTCTTTTTCCTTCGCACCGTTTATTAATTGTTTGATGGGCTGTTCAAGCGAAAAACTTGCCTTTTCCACAGCAAGATATACCTTTTCAAAAATGTCTTTTCCCTTAATTTTTTTCATCGGCCTCACCCGGATATATGATAAAGAATAATCTCATTCAAACACTTCATCAGATTTGCAAAAAGGCCTTCCGGTATGTATTTTATCATTGAAATCTGGCTTACAGGAATTTTCTGGAAAAATCTTAATACCTGGATATGCCTTTCCGGCAGTTTGAAGGATGTCGGCTCTTTTGACTGACAGCGAGAACAAATAATTCCGCCAAGTTTACCACTGAAAAAACTCAAATTCTCTTCTGAACCACAAATCAGACATTTTTCAAGAAATGGACCAAAACCAAGTTCAAAAAGAATTCTTTCGGTCACAAGAATTTCAATAGCCCTGTGGTCTTTTATCCGGGGTATAAGAAGTCCTGTCTGAAATAAAATATCGTAAATTCCATTGCTGTTGAATCTTGCAAATGGAACAAATCTATCTATTGTCAGAAGCATTTTCTTCCATAGAATAAGATTTTCCCCTGAAAAATTAAAACTATTGACAACTGACGGCTGGGTGACAAGTTCAAGACCCGGTTTTGTTTTGAGATAAACAAATGCTTCAATGCAACTACCCTGCTGATATGCAAGAGGCGGTATCTTTTTCTGGGTGGATCTGACACCTTTCATAAGGCCGGCAATCTTACCGTTTGTGTCTGACAATAGATGAACGATAACGCTGGTTTCACGGTAGTTAATTTTTTTCAGAATTATTGCTTTTACTCTGGTCGGCGGCATTTGAGATATCGTATATACCAAACGAAAAAATAATCTTCATTCCTGCTTCAACACTGATAGGCAAAATCTTGATTCTATCTTTGTGGATAGTAAGAACAAGACCTGTTGTTGGATTTGGCACAGTTGGGACAAAAACTGTCCAGTAATCACTTTCCATGTCTCGGATAATGGGTTGCTTGCTTGTCACAAAGCCAATCGTTGAAATCTGTTCTGAAATCTGAATCAATGCAACACCATGAAAAACCTGTTTTTCTCTTCTTAAAATCTGCTGAAGAATTGAGTGAACAAAATTATAGAACTTATTAAAAAGAGGCAATGAAAGGAAAAATCTTTCAATATAACGGATTATTCTTCTTCCGAAAATGTTCTGAGTTAAAAATCCCAGAATAAGAATCAGGATTACAAGCGAAACAACACCAAGTCCCTTTACATAAAAGTGTGGAACTGCCTTCTGAATCCATTGACCTATAAGCTCTTCAAGAAAACCAAAAATCTTCCACAGAATCCATATTGAGATTGCAGCAGGAACAATAACAAGAGTACCCGAAATCAAATAGTTTCTCAGTTTCATCTTAACGCTATTGTAAACCTTTCCACAATCTGAAACAACAGAACTGTCAGAAGAATACCGAATATTGCACCAATAACTGTCTCCTCAACTGTATGAATGTGCTTTATTATTCTGCCCTGTGCAACCCATATAGCAAGCAACAGAACAAGCACAGAAATAAGTGGTTCTGTCTTGAATGTCAGTATGGAAACAATAACCCATATACTGAAGGCAAGCCCGCTGTGAACACTTGGCATTCCACCAGAAATGAGTGCCTGTCGTCTTATGAATGATTTAAGCATGATATACAGAAAACTGATTAGAAAAAGCACAAGGAATGTTAGATACCATGGAGATTTTGCAAGGTTTTCAAATGCATTCCTGAAAGAAGGTGGAAAATATTTTGCAAATAAGAGATAACCAATGATTACAGAAGTTCCCGCTGCAATAAGAACAGCAGATGCGGATATATCCTTGATTCTGCGAACCTGAATGTGGTATTCGCTTGCGAATAAATCTACAAGCATTTCAACAACCGTATTGATTATTTCAGTAATAATAACAATGGAGACAATCAAAACCAGGACCAGAAACTCAAGAAACGGAAGTTTGAAGAAAATACCTCCCATGATGACACAGCATCCAATTGCAAAATGTAAGGTGAGATTCCTCTCATTTTTCAACGCGTAAAACAATCCCCTGAAGGCATTGGTAAAACTTTCAACAATATCCTGTTTTTTTTCGTTCTGCACCAAGCATCCTCATTGTTATTGAGAAAATTCTATCCTGCTGTTTTTTCATTTTACTGTAATCACTGTACCTGCTATCATTAAACCCTGATAGATGCAATATTCCATGAATAATGAGATATAAAATTTCACATTCAGTGCTGTGAAATGTATCAAGTGCCTGTCTTTTTGCTGTTTCAACCGAAATAATGATTTCTGCTTTTGAACCGAGATTAAAAGTCAACACATCAGTCGGATTGTTTTTATTAAGAAATTTCTTGTTTAAATTTCTTATCATTCTATCGCTCACAAGCACCACATTTATTTTTCTCAAATTTTCAGGAATATGTTTTTCAATAAAGGTAATACCTCTTTCAAGACATTCCTGTTTAAGACGGATTTTTCTCTGATGGTTTAGAAGCAGTATCTTTTCTGTCATGGGTTCTTTGATGCGTTTCATACGCCTTTATGATTTTCTTAACAAGAGGATGCCTGACAACATCTTTTTCACTGAAATAAACAAATCTCACACCCCTAATACTGCCGAGAACTTTTTCGCATATAACAAGACCAGATGTCTCACGAGAAAGCGGCAGGTCTATCTGAGTGGTATCACCTGTGACAACTGCCTTTGAGTTTGCGCCAAGTCGGGTTAAAAACATTTTCATCTGTTCTGCTGTTGTATTCTGCGCCTCATCAAGGATAATGAAGGCGTCATTCAACGTTCTTCCACGCATGTAAGCAAGCGGAATGATCTCAATGATTTTTCGCTCACTCCATCTTCTCAACTCTTCGTATTTCAAAAGGTCAAATAAAGCATCGTATATCGGCTGTAGATATGGTCTTATTTTTTCTTCAAGGTCTCCAGGCAAAAAACCCAATCGTTCGCCTGCTTCAAGGGCGGGTCTTGTAAGAATAACTCTACTGAAAAGTCCATTACGGAGAGACTCTATCGCAAGAGCAACAGCGAGGTATGTCTTGCCGGTACCGGCAGGACCAATGCCAACAGTAAGGGAATGTTTCCTGATTGCCTTTATATAGGTGCGCTGGTGTGAACCTCGCGGAAAAATTACATCTCTTTTTGAACCTATAATGATTGCATCTGAAACGCTGGAAGGATGTATGTGGGCATGTTTTTTGACTGAGATGTCTTGTTGTTCATCCTCTGGCATTGCATCAAATATATCTTCTGGAGAAAGATACTTCATCCTGTGAACTCTGCTTCGCAGATTGTCAAATATCTTCTGGGCCTTTTCAATTCTGGATGGCTTACCTTTTAATTTTACAACATTTCCGCGAGCAAAAATTTCAATACCAAGAAGGTCTTCAAGTAATCTGAGATGTTCATCATGTTTACCAAAAATCACCTGCGCTTCTTGATTAGTCAAAACAATTTCTTTTAAAGAGGTCATATCAGGGGATTACAATCTCTGTTCCTGGAATGAGAATATTCGGATTTTTGATTCTGGATTTGTTGGCATCATAAATCTTTTTCCACCTATCGCCATCTCCATAATATTTTCTTGCTATTTTTGAAAGGGTATCTCCTTTTTTCACCCTGTATGTTTTTCCCACCTCAGAAAGTTTTATCTTTGGTTCTTCAGGAAGAACAGGCTCAATTTCTCTTGCCTGAATCATTGCCTTAACCCTCCCGAGTTCAGCAAGAACCTGGTCACAGGCAGCAAGTGCCTTGTTTGAAGCGGTTATCGCTTTTTCTGCTGCAACATTGGCCGCTTCTATCGCTTTGTTTGATGCATCTATTGACTTCTGGGCTGCCTGGTCAGCGTATTCCATTGCTTCTTTTGATGCCTTATTGGCTGCTGCAATTGCTCTTTCTGCTGCTTCGTTTGCCGCGTTTATCGCCTTTTCTGATGCTTCGTTTGCTGCCTTTACTGCTTCTGCTGATGCTTCTATTGCTTTATTTGATGCCTCAAGCGCTTTCTCTGCAGTCGCATTTGCCTGATTGCTTGTATTGTATGATTCCTGCGCATATTTTTCAGCATTCTTGCTTATTTCCATTGCTGTTTCTATAAGAGATTTTGCCTGCATGATTTGAATCTCTACTTCCTGTTTTTCAGAACGAGGAGTTTTTTTCAAACTCGGTGACGGCTTAAATACTGGTTCTGAAGACGCTGGTTCCGCAGACACAGATGGCTGTTCTGCAACAGCAGGCGTTTCTGCTGGCCGGGAAACTTTTTCATCCGGTGCAGATATTTTCTGAACCTCCTGTTTCTGCTGGATTGTCTTGCATCCAGCCATAAATACTAAAAGTCCCATGATAATGAGATATCTTTTCATTTTTCCCCTTTGTGCCAAAAAGGTATTTTGATTCATCCTTTCAAATTTATCACTATTTCGGTTCAAAGTCAATCTTTATATGAAGGTCAGAAATCTGCTTTTTATCAACAAAAGATGGAGCACCACTTAAAAGACAAATACCTTTCTGGGTTTTGGGAAATGCAATTGTTTCCCTTATTGAGTCCTCATTTCTTAAGATCATCACCAATCGGTCAAGACCAAAAGCAAGACCGCCGTGAGGCGGAGCACCATAGCCAAGTGCCTCAAGAAGAAAGCCAAACCTTTCATTGTATTCCTCTGGTTTCATCCCGAGCAATGAAAAAATTTTTTCCTGCAGTTTTTTCTGATGAATTCTTATGCTGCCGCCGCCAATTTCAATGCCGTTTAACACCAGGTCATAGGCGCGAGACCTTACCCTAAGCGGTTCTTTATCAAGAATATCAAGGTCCTGGTGCTTTGGGCTTGTAAATGGATGATGAACACACTGTATCCTGCCTTCATCAGGGTTCATTTCAAATAGTGGAAAGTCAACAACCCACAGAAACCTGAAAATTCCCTCTCCTGTTAGATTAAGTTTCTTTGCAATCTCAATCCTTATTTCACCAAGAATACCGCATACCCATGATGTTTCTCCTCCAAGGAAAAGAAGCAGTGAACCAGGAGCAATTTTCAGAGACTGTCTTAATTTTTGTATGGTTTCCTCTTTCAATGATTTCTTTACCGGAGAAACGATCTCATTTTCCTTAAACCTTATCCAGCCTATTCCTTTCCCACCTTTTTGTTTCACAAATTCATTGAAATTATCAACATCCTTCACTGAGATGCTCTCGCCGCTTTCAATGATTAAACCCTTAACTCTACCGCCTGACTGCAGGACTGACTCAATTATGGTACTTCCAGAATTAGATAGACACTCTGAAAGGTCAATAATTTCCATTTCAAAACGCAGGTCTGGCTTGTCAGTTCCATATTTCTCAATTGTTTCTTTATAGGTTAACACGGGAAATGGAATATCAATTTTTGTATCTGATGTTTTCTCCACTGCGTATTTTATCAATCTCTCTGATATGTCCATAATGTCCTGTTCTTCAATAAAAGACATCTCAATATCAACCTGAGTAAATTCTAGCTGCCTGTCTGAGCGAAGGTCTTCATCTCTGAAACAGCGAGCAATCTGGTAGTATCTGTCAAACCCCGATATCATAAGTATCTGCTTGAATAACTGCGGTGATTGCGGCAGTGCGTAAAAATTGCCTGGATTCAGCCGTGATGGAACAAGAAAATCCCTCGCTCCTTCAGGGGTACTTTTTGTGAGAATAGGCGTCTCAATTTCAACAAAGTCTTCAGATGAAAAAAATTCCCGCATTTTTTGTGTGAATTCTGCTCTGAAAATAATATTTTTTTTAAGCTGGTCTCTTCTCAAATCAAGATATCTGTATTTTAACCGTATGTTCTCACCAATCTTTTTGCTTTCCTGTATTTCAAAAGGAAGAACATCAGAAATATTGAGAATTTTCATATCTTCAAGAACAACTTCTATGGAACCGGTTGAAATTTTGGGGTTAACCGTTTCGGGAGACCGGGCAACAACGTTGCCTGAAATCTGAACTACAAACTCCTGCCTGACTTTGCTTACAAGTTCAAGTAGTTCAGCCGCAAGTTCTGGAAGATTGCACACAACCTGGGTAATTCCATACCTGTCCCGCAGGTCAAAAAAAATCAGGTTGCCATGGTCTCGCAAGGAAACAATCCAGCCCGCAAGAGTAACCTTCTTCCCGACATCGCTCAGATTAAGTTGCCCGCATGTATGGGTTCTCAGCATCTCTTAACTCCTTAAAGAAATTTGAAAGCTCACCAAATTTCACGTGTTTCTGTGAGCCGTCTTTCATGTTCCTGTAAAGAAAACACTCCCTGACCAATTCATTTTCTCCGAGAATGAGAATGTGTTTGACATTCTCTCTGCCAGCGTTTTTCAGATGATTCCTCAAAGAACGTTCAGTATAATCTGCAGATATTTTTATCCCGTCTATCCGGGAATTATCAACAACCGAAGCACCCTTTTCAATAGATTCCCTGTCAAGAAAAACAATCAAAACCTCGCTCTTTTGAACAGCATCGCCCTTCAAAACAGAACACAATCTATCCATACCTATGGCAAATCCAGCCGCCGGGGTCTGAGGTCCGCCAAGTTCTCCAACAAGGTTGTCGTATCTTCCACCACCTGCAACCGCATTTTCTTCATTCCCAACCTTCAGTTCAAATACAGTCTTTGTATAATAGTCAAGCCCCCTGACAAGATACTGATTCTTCTCATAATTTATTGTGCGGCTGTCAAGAATTCTATAAATTGCTTCCTGATGTTTGATGCAGTTATCGCATAAAACACTTCCTATCACAGGAGCATTTCTGATAATCTTCCTGCACGCATCAACCTTACAATCAAGAACACGAAGTACATTGTGTTGCATTCTCAACCTGCAGTCCTGGCACATATGAGCTTTGTTTGAGTTAAGAAATTCCTTAAGTTTCAAACTGTAATTAATCTTGCAGTTATCGCAACCAACAGAGTTTATTTCAAATCTATACTCTTTGATACCAATGAGTGCCAGAATCCTTGAAAGGATAATAATCAGCTCAGCGTCAAAGTATGGACTGCTGGCTCCAAATATTTCTGCACCAACCTGGTAAAACTGTCTATATCTATCCTTTTGAGGCCTATCGTATCTGAACATTGGACCGCTGTAATAGAGACGTGTAATCTTTTTTTTTACATAGAGTTGATGTTCAAGATATGCACGAACAACAGACGCAGTTGCCTCTGGCCTGAGAGCAAGTTGTCTGCCTGCCTTATCCTGAAAAACATACATCTCTTTCTGGACAATGTCCGTATAAGAACCAACGCTTCTCTGAAATAATCTCAGGTCTTCAACCACAGGAAGTCGCACCTCTTCAAATCCAAAGGACTCAAGAGTTCTGAAAATTATTGCCTCTGCATTCTGCCATATTCCTGTTTGTTCCGGCAGGATATCCCTCATCCCCCTTACTGATTTTATCTGTTCGGCCATATTCCTTGAAATTAAAAAAGCAAAATATAGTATTATATGATATATTTTATCGGTATTTTGGTCAAAGAAACTCTTATTTTAGCAAATATTTTCATATTGAAGTAAAATTTATATTATAGTCATGAGAAAAAAAACATCTCAAAAGATAACCGACCTTGCTGGATATGTTTTTTTCTATGGAATTTTTAATGTCCTGAAAATGTTGCCGCGTGCTATTTACCCACCAGCAGCAAATATGATTGGCTTTCTTTCGTACGTAAATGTATCCCTGAAGAAAAAGATCAGGAAAAATATCATTGCTGCTTATGGAAATACTCTATCACCGGAACAAAAAACTCTTCTCATAAAAAAAATTCTCAGGATGAATGCCTTTTTTTTCGCTGAACTTGTGCTGTGGGCAAAATTGAAACCCGAGCATGCTTTGAAATTGATAGAATTCAAAAATCTGGAATCACTGAAAAGGTTTTGCGAAATGAAAAAACCAGTGGTTCTCATAAGCGGGCACATTGGAAATTTCTCACTCATGATAGCCAGTTTGATTTATTCAAAAATCCCTCTGACATGGATAGCAAGGGATGCGAACAACCAGTATCTTGCGAGGTTTATGGATAGAACAAGAAGGAAAAAAGGAATTTTTGGAATCAAGAAAGAGAATCTTAAAGAGGCGATACATCTGTCATCAGAATGGTTGAGAAATGGTAATACTCTGTGTCTTTTGATTGACCAGCATTCTGGAAAAGGAACAGAGGTAAATTTCTTCGGGAAAAGGGTTCAGGCACCAGCGGGCGCTGCTGTTTTTGCGAGGAAATATAATGCTTTTGTATTTGGAGCATTCATCAAACATAAAAAAGGATTCAGACACTCTCTTATTATTGAAGGTCCCTACAACATTATCAAAACAGATAATCCAGAGTCAGACTTTCAAAAAAATACCCAGTTTTTCTACAATCGGATTGAATATTATGTAAAAGAAAAACCAGAAGAATGGTTTACCTGGCTACACAGAAGATTCAGGTGAGATTTCTATTCAGGAATTAAATATCTGTCCATTGATACAATCTCTGAAAAAAGCTCTTTATCAGAAGAAAAAACAGTTCTCGTTGTTGTGACAAGGAGAAACTGACCATTTTTTTCCGGCTTTGAAACAGAAATTTTTACACTGCGTGTTTTTTGTTTTGTTCCATAGATTGATATATTCAGACTATTGCCATCAACTTTTGCTCTTATTATCAACTGACAACTATAAGGATTATAAAGTTTAAGGTCAGTCCCTTCACTTAAAGAAACAGTTGCATCAAGACCAGGTGGAATATACAAAACCAATTTTGAATGTGGTTTTCTTTCAAATATAGATAGCCCTGCATAAAGTGCTGCTGCATAGAGAGTTGATGAGACCTGGCATAGCCCGCCTCCAAACCCCAAAACCTTCTTTTCTCCAACAAGAATAGATGCTGTCCCGAGTTGGTCTTCAGGAATTTTCTCTGTAATCTCCTCATTAAAAGAAAATATGACCTTTGGTAAAAGAATTTTGCCATCCAGATATCTTGCTGCAATTTCTATGTTGGTATCTCTTTCATCAATGTTCTGTTTGAAATATGTTGTGTAAGAAGACCATTGATATCTAAACTGGTCTGCCAAACAGATAATGTTTAAGAAAATAAGAAGGAAAATTATTACCCTTGCAGTTTTCATCACTCACTCAATTATCAGAGTATTACCTCGGGAATGACCCCATATCTCAGGCAGATACATCAACTGTACTTTTGTCGGTAGGATATGGTAAAAACCAGGTGTTTCTGCCCTCAAATAATAAACAATGGTTCTTTCTCTTTCACCCCAGGTTGTTGTGAAAAAAGCAACCTTTTCATCTCTTATTTCCTTTCTGCAATACCACCAGAAGTCTTGCTGTGGTTCCTCAACCACCTCACACCCGGATGGAATCGGGTCTTCTATCATCACATACTCGTATTTTTCTCCTCCTGAAATTTTTATTTCAACCCGTATTCTCTCGCCACTTTTCACTGTGCGGTTAATATCATCATAAACATAAGTCTCTTTACCATTTGCATCAGTCGTTTGTCTGGGTTCTATTTCTGTATATCTTCTGGATATCTTGAACCCACCATCAAAAGCAGGGATAGAAACATCTTTCACAGAAAACTTGATAACATGGGAATAATAAAGGTTCCCTTTTCCATTCTTATCTATGCCAATTGAGTTTATTTCTCCTTTGTTCAGGTTTTCTGCTTTTATGTCAACAGTTGTTACAAATCTTTTAATGCTTTCTCTATCAATTTTTTCTTCAGCAACAGGTTTTCCATTGGTATAAAGTATCAACTTATAATCTGGTGATAATTCGTCTGTAATCTTCAAATAATCAGTAAGGGCAAAAAGACATATAGCAGTATCCTTTGTTGACATCCAGAGTCCTCCTTGTTTTTTTGAAATAAGATACCTGAGTATATGCGGAACCTCTTTTCTTTTCGGGTCAATTGCAAGTATTGCACGCAACCCCCAGGCCGTCGCCTCAATATTGTGATGAACCCAAGAATAATTGCCATCTTCAACATTCCAGTAAGCAATGGAAGGCATAAGTTTTACAAGTTTTTTGCAAAGATCATCAAGCAGGTCTTTTGCCCTTGGGTCATGTGTCTCCTGCAAAACAAGACACAATTGTGCTAATGTGTAAGAATTTAATTTTTCTTTGTTTTTATAAACATCTTCAATAGTGGGTAAATTGATTTCACCTGCATATGTAAGGACATAAAGTAAAAATGCTTTTTGATTATAATCATTTGTAGAATTAATCATATTTTTCAGGCATGTTTTTCCACTCTGGAATTTACCTTCATCAATAAGATATCCTGCTTTTCTGGCATGAGCCAGTCCAAATATTACATAACCGGTGGTATATGGATTGCTTGCATTACCTGGCCACCAGCCCCAGCCACCATCACCATTCTGGTAGTTATAGAGTTTAATCAAACCATCACTTACCTTTTTAGGCAGGTTTTTCATCATTTCTTCAAATTTTATTCTATCAGAGGCAAGGAAATAAAGGTCCTCCTTCTTAATTTTCGTAAGAGTATCTGCAACACAAACAGCGGGCAAAAAACCGCTGAGAGTCTGCTCAACACATCCATAAGGATATCTTGTAAGAGCATCAAGAGAAGTAAACATACCAGAAACTAAAGAGGGATAAATATAAGATTTTGCATCAATAGAAGCAGAGATTGTACCGGCAGGCATATAGAATGTATCAATCCTTGTATCTTCGCATTTCCCCGCAAATACATACCTTTCATCGGCTCCGTATAAAAACACAGGAATTTTAAGTTCCATCCCATCAGAAGATGAAGGACACTGCGCAAAAAGCGTAATTTTGGCTTGTTTCACTGATTTTACTTTTACCTTCCAATCAAGTCTTGTTGATTTGCCGGAAGGTATCTCAACTATTTTTTCCCCCTCATCAAGAAGGTCAAGTCCTTCTGCATAAAGTTTTGCATAAACTTTCTGGTCTCTACCTGTTTGGTTATGTATAACACCCGAAATTAAAAGTCTATCATCCTCAACGAAAAATCTTGGTGTTATCAAATTTGCAATAAGCGGCTTTGCAGTCATTATACTGGTTTTACCCGTGCCAACTTTCGTATCTAAGGTAATTGCGCGAACTGTGGACCTCCAGGTAGTGAGATTATCAGGAAGTTCAAATTGAATCTTTGCAATACCTTTTTCATCCGTAAATGCAAATGGCAACCAGAAGGCAGTATCCTTGAAATTCCTTCTGATATTCTGCTCTACAAAATCCTTTCCAGCACCGCCATAATACCATCTGGAAAATGAATACCCTGTCCCAACCCTGTTTCTTTTTGAGCCATAAAAAAAATCCTCTATTTTTTTTACAAGTTCACCAGAAATAGCATAAATCGCTTCATCAACAACTCCTAATGAAAATTCGGCAGAAACAGGTCTTCCAGAATTATCTGTGATTCTGACCAGATATTCAGCTTTTTCTGCTGGTTTATATTTTTCTTTATCAGAAATTATTTCAACATTGAGAAATCTTTCATCATATATTACATCCAGAGACTTACTTGTTTGAAGAAAGGTTTTATTTTTCACTGCACAAACTGAGATGAAAATATTGGGTATATATTCTTCTTTGATGGGAATTTCAAGTAAAACAGAGTTTCCATTCATCTTAATAATTCTGTTATCAAAAATCTTATAACCTTCAATTGTGTAGAGAAGCGTCAAATCACGGTAGAAGGAGTTAATGAGAATTCTTGCAGTTTCACCAGGCCTGTATTTCTTTTTGTCAGACACAATTTCAAGTTCTTTTTTCCCATAAAACGAATAATAATCTCTGCTTGATATCCAGACATATCTTGTTGCAGTGATGATATTGTTGTACTGGTCTATTCCCTGAGCAGTAATTCTAATATATCCACTCACACCTGGTTTAATATTAGTGGTTACTTTTGCATTATCAAGGACAATCTTTTTTGAAAATATTTCTTTAAAACTCCATTTTCTTTTGCTTTGATTATAGGTTTCCTGACTCACCTGAAGTTTTAACTCTTTTTTTCCGCTTGTTTTCAAACCTTCTTCTAAACCTTCATAGTACCTTCTTGAAATTGTAATAGGAATATTTTCTTCTTTTGAATAAATATATTTTGGCGTTGATATCAATATTTCAAAACAGCCAGGAACAACTAAAACACTTGCGCTTTGAATTATTTCTCTTCTACTTTCATCTGTCATTCTAACTTCAATTGTGAGAGTTTGTTTTCTCTCGTAGGATAACTCTGTCGGGATTTCAAACATAGCAATACCATTTTCATCTGTCTTTATTTTTCCGGAACTAACAAGTCCTCCTTTCCACCATCCGCCGTATTCCCCTTCATATTCATACTCATCATACCCATAGTCCCATATCTCTTTTGAATAAACAGCCCATAATACATCTGTGTTTTTTACAGGTGTACCAAAATAATATTTTGCTGTAACATTGGTTTTAATTTTTTCGCCCGGCAGATACATTTTTTTATCTGTCTTAATCTCAATAGAAAATTCGGGCTTTCTATATTCAAGAACCTTAAAGTTGCAACGTCCCGCAAGATTATCCTTTCCAGCAGTTTGAAATTCAATACTATATGTTCCAAGAGGAGGTTCTTCAGGTAATACAAAACAGCCATGAACAGAACCTGTTTTTTCTGGTTTAATCCATGTTTCATAAATAACAGCATCATCAGGTGTTCTTATTTTTATTACGCAGAAAGAAATATCAGCAACAGAGTATTTATTTCCCATATCAATTCTTGGGATTGCTTTGAAATAAACTGTCTGACCTGGTCTATAGACAGGTCTATCGGTGTAGGCATAAACCATTCGCTCGACCGAAGAGGATGAATAAATGGTATCAATAGTATGTGAAAACGTAAAGGATTTTCCTTTCTTAATAATAAAATGGCATTGCTTATCAAAATTGACCTGGCCACTGGTGTCTGTCTTTATGGTAGTTTCAAGATTCCAGTAATCGTCAAAAATATATACTGGAACAAAAGGCAAAACATTACCATCTGCCAAAGAAAAAGCTGTAATAATCTGTTTACCATCATATGTCTTTGAAACAAAACCTATATCAGAAACAATAAACCACCCTTTATATTCAGGAAGTTCTTTTGGTTTCAAAATAAAAACATATGCACCTTCAGGAAATTGTTCCAGTACAACCCTTCTATCATAAAGTTCAGTTAATGGTGTGGGGTATTTAATGTCAAATTTTTTGCTGAAGACAGGACTCTTATCTTTTAAATCCGCTGACATTAAAATTTTATCCACCTTATTCATTGAAGTACCTTTTGCTTTGTTGATCTCATTTAAGAGGTCTATTTCATATACATCAACAATGAAATCTTTTATTCTGAATGCATTAAAATATAATTTCACCTTTTCTTGTGGAGTAAACAGCCACTCTCTTGAAGCAAGATAAAAATACTTTGGTCTGAGTTTCAGTTTTGTCTTTCCTGTATCAATAGTCTCCTTCGGTTTTAGAACAGAACTAATTGGGATACGCATGTATTCATAGCCTTGCCTGTATAAATACAAATCATAATTACCTGCTTTTAAGCCATCTATAAAAAAATTGCCATTTGCATCTGTTTTTGTTGAACCATATGATGGACCTGAACATGAAACATTCACACCTTTAATGGGTTTTTCTGTTTGAGAATCAACAACAATTCCCTTGATACTTCCTGCATAAGAAAGGGTAAAGTTTATTCCTGCTGTTTCTTTTCCTTCTTCAACTTCAGGATTTTTATGATCAGGTACAAAACCAGATGTCCTAACATAGATGTAGTTTACACCAGGATTTAATCCTTCAAGTTTATAAAATCCTCTGCTGTCAGTTACAGCATACTTATCCTGAGACCTGAAGACCTTTGCCCCTGAAACAGGTTTTCCTTCCTCGTTATATACAAATCCACTTATAGCACCAGGTCTATTCATTGTAATTTTATAGTTAACAACTCCAAATTTTGACTGGTTTACCTCTATTCTTGCAAGAATACTATTACAAAAGCCTTTTTTTTGAACCTCCATCCTGTAATATCCAGTTTCTAAATTGGAAATCTTAAATCTGCCATCTTTATCTGAAATAACCTTCTTTATAGGTTTCTGCTCTGTTTGAGGAATTGCAAAAAGACTGATTGTCGCACCTTCAATCGTTTTTTCCCCTTTTGTCTGAACAACACCAGTAATAGTGTCGCAAAAACCCGTAAAAGGTAAAACAAAAAGCAAAAGATAAATGATATTTTTCATTTTTTATCCTCCATAAAAATTTTTGCCTTAAACTTTAAGATTTTAATTCCTTCAACTTCATCTTCAGCAATACCCGCATTTCTGAGACACATCTTCAGCGCATATTCTGATGTACGTGCTTCTTTTGGAAGTACAACACCCTGTTTTTCGTATTTTCTGACAATAAGGCCTTCTTTCTCAGGATTATAAACAGATATAGAAGATATTTCAACAGGACTTTCAGGAATTGTTATCTGTATCTTAATATCCTTTAATTCCTGTAAATCCAACGGCCTGTATCTGGGATCGCCTGTTGCAGAGATAATTGAAAATTTCACAAGGTCTCCAGCAAGACTTCCTGTTTCTGTTTTGAAACTACCACTGCATCCTCTTGTTTGATTTCCTTTTTTAAGAGAAACAAAAACAGGAAGAGGATTATTAAAAATTTCTGGCAGGTTTTCAAAAACTATTTCAACACCGTCTTTGAGATATCTTTCAATTGCTTTTCTGCAAATGGAAATTGCATAATCAGCAAAGAATGAAGGAAAAATAATGTTTGCAGAAAGATAAAAAACTATACATTCTTTAGAAACCATTGATTTGGTTATCATGCCGTTTGAAAGTATACTATATACTATGGTTAATTTCAAAAAAAATATAAAAAAATTTCCTGTAAGGGTCGCCTGCGCCCAAATCAACTGTACTGTTGGAGACCTTAAAGGAAATGCTTCAAAAATTCTGCATTACATTGACATGGCGCAGAAATCAGATGTTGATGTAATATCATTTCCAGAACTTGCAGTTACAGGCTATCCTCCTGAAGACCTTCTTCTTAAAAAATCCTTTGTTAAAGATTGTATTGAGACCCTGTCATGGATATCAAAAAAAATAGATAATATTATCGCTATCGTCGGATTTGTTGACAGGGGAAAAAATTCTCTGTTTAACGCCGCTGCAGTGATTAACAGAAAAAAAATCAAAGCAATTTATCACAAGGTATTTCTTCCCAATTACGGTGTTTTTGATGAAGTAAGATATTTTTCGCAAGGTAAAGAAAATCCCGTATTTCGTTTCTCAACAAAAAAAGGTGGTTCTATTTTTGGCATCAGTATTTGCGAGGACATCTGGCATAACAATGGACCCATATCAAAACTGGCAAAATCAGGTGCATCAATAATTTTTACTATCAATGCTTCTCCCTACCACATGGGAAAAATTAAAGAAAGAGAAAAGATTGCAATTACTCTTGCAGAGAAAAACAATCTCTTCATCGTTTATACCAACCTTGTAGGGGGTCAGGATGAGCTTGTTTTTGATGGTCAGAGTTTTATTGTTTCCCCGGATGGCAAAATTGTTTCAAGAGCAGAAGCATTCAAAGAGCAACTTCTCATAGCAGACATTGAAGTTGAGGCAAAAAAATTCAAAAATACTATTGATTTTATCCTGGAAACAAGGGATAAAAAAAATATTCAGACAATAATTTCAAAACATCTTCCTGAAGAAGCAGAAGTGTACAAAGCACTTCTACTGGGTCTAACTGACTATGTTGAAAAAAATAATTTCAAGAAGGTAGTTGTTGGTCTCAGCGGCGGGATTGACTCGGCTGTTGTCACAACACTTGCTGTTGATGCGCTCGGAAAAGAAAGGGTTGTTGGTGTGTTTATGCCGGGTAGATACTCTTCAAAAGAGTCAGAAACAGATGCAAAAAAATTGGCTGAAAATCTCGGCATACAGTTGCTCATCATTCCTATAGAAGAAATTTTTAATGCATACTTAAATACTCTAGGACCGTACTTCAAAGGTATGCCTGTTGATATTACAGAAGAAAACCTTCAGGCAAGAATAAGGGGTAATATTCTTATGGCTCTTTCAAACAAGTTTGGATACCTTGTACTGACGACAGGAAATAAGTCAGAAATGAGTACCGGCTATGCAACACTGTATGGTGATATGGCTGGAGGATTTGCTGTTATAAAGGACGTCCCAAAAACACTTGTTTACAAAATTGCCAGATACAGAAATTCCATTAAGAGCGTAATCCCGGAAAATATTCTCAAAAAAGAACCAACCGCTGAGCTCAAACCAGACCAGAAAGATTCAGATACTCTTCCTCCTTATAATATTCTTGATGAAATTCTGAGGATGTATGTTGAAGAAGACAGAAGTATTGATGCCATAATAAAAACCGGCTTTGATGAACACATCGTCAAGAAGGCAATAAGAATGGTTGACAGAAGCGAATACAAAAGGAGACAGGCACCCCCGGGTATTAAAATCACGCCTCGTTCTTTTGGCAAAGACAGAAGGATGCCGATTACAAATAAGTATAATAGCTGAACGTAAATCCTTACTGGACCCCGTTATGCGCAGGCACAAAGTTAATACTTATCAACAAAGAGCGCGATACTTATGCACATAGGCAC
>DYKA01000026.1:4024-18983 GCA_020722805.1 Vermiphilus sp. | reverse complement strand
TAAAATGTACTTACCTGAGTATTTACTAGTTTTTAATGCTTTTAACTTTGTGCCTTAGTGCCTTTGTGCCTACGCATAACGGGCTTTACTGAGTATTTACTTAAAATTTTTGCTAAAGCCAAAAGCAAAATTTCTCAATTATTTTCTGGGCCTTTTTTCTACTGAACCTTTAAGTTTTTTTTCTATTTCCTTTGCTTTCCGGAAAAACTCCATCAATTTTTGGGAAACAATATAATTGACTGTTCCTTCAGGATAGGTTCCGTCTTTCTGGATTTTTCCTGCCGGAATGCCAGTAAGTATCTCAATGCCCTCGTCCACATCTTTCACTGCCCAGACATGAAACTTTCCCTGACTTATTGCTTCCACGACTTCTTCCTTGAGCATCAAGTGAGTGATGTTCTTTTCAGGAATAATAACCCCCTGATTACCTGTCAGGCCCTTGATTTTGCAGATTGAATAAAAACCCTCAATTTTTTCATTCACGCCGCCGATTGCCTGAACTTCTCCCTTTTGATTGATGGAACCAGTAACAGCAATACCTTGTTTTAGTGGAATGCCAGAAATTCCAGAAATCAATCCATAGTACTCTGTTGATGAGGCACTATCACCTTCTATTTCCTCATATACCTGTTCAAAGCAGAGTGTTGCAGAAAAAGACAGCGGAAAATTCTTCCCGAATTTTTCAGCAAACAATCCTTTGAGAATAAGAAAGCCCTTGTTGTGTATTGTTCCTGCCATCTTGACTTCTCTGTCAATGTGAATAAGTCCGCCTTTTCCCATTGAAACGGTTGCCGTAATTCTGGATGGCTTGCCAAACTGGTAATCACCGAGAGTTATGACACTCAGACCATTTACCTGACCAACTGCTTCACCGTCTGTGTCAACCATTATGATGCCGTCCTTCATAAGTTCTTCAATCCTTTTCTCAATAAGATTTGACCTGTAGATTTTTTCTTCAATCGCCTTCTGCACATGTTGCTGTTTTACAGTTTCGGATGAATCAACTTTTGTCCAGTAATTTGCTTCTTTCAAAAGGTCTGATATCTCCATAAACCTTGTTGACAATTTTTTCTGGTCTGAAACAATTCTTGAGCCATATTCAATGACTTTTGCAACTGCCTCCCGGTCAAACTCTTTCAGTCCGTCTTCCTTAACACGCCTGCTTATAAATTCCGCGTATTGCCTGACACCATCAATGTTTCTGTCCATTGTTGAGCTGAAATCAGCCCTGACCTTAAACAATTTTTCAAAGTCCTCATCATAGGTATAAAGCAGGTAGTAAATCAAAGGACTTCCAATGAGTATAATTTTTACATTCGCAGGAATAGGTTTTGGTTTCAGGGTAGGGGTGTTTATTATTCTGAACTGTTCATTGATGTCCTCTATCCTTATGTCCTTGTTCTTGATGGTTCTTTTCAGCGCATCCCAGGCATAATAATTTCGCAGAACATCAAGAATATTGAGTATAAGATAACCACCGTTTGCCTTATGTATTGCCCCGGGTTTTATCATTGTGAAATCAGTAAACATTGCACCAAGTGTTGGTCTGTATTCAATTCTTCCTGTCAGGTTATAGCAGGTTGGTTGTGTTTCCTTTACAACAGGTGCACCCTGTGTCTTGCTGTTGTCTATAAGAACATTAACCTGGTACTTAAAAAGCTGGTTCTCTCTAATGGGTGCCTTCAATCCAGGAAGGATTTCAACGTCCTTTTTTTCTTCAAAATTTGATGGGTTTTCCACAATATCCTTTTGAACCTCTTCAAGATATTCAATTACATCAGGGAATTCAGCATATTTTTCTTTAAGTTCGTTGATTCTCGGGCTTACTGTGAAAAGTGTGGTTTCATGTTCTATCTTCTGAAGTTCTTCCCTTGTTGCTCTGTCTGCTTGCCTTATTTCCCTGAACGCTTCAGCGAGTTCAGAAACAAGAACCTCTTCTTTTGTCTTTATTTCTTTTCTTGCTTCTTCTGTGAGTTTTTCCATGTCCTCATCTGTGAGAGGTTTTCCTTCTACAAGCGGGACAAAGACAAATCCTGATGGCGTATGCTTCAGGGCAAAGGAGGCATTCTTTGCCCTTTCTTCTATTTCGCTGACAATTTCTTCTTTTCTCTTCTGGAATTTTCTTATGATTGAATTCTTCTGTTCTTCGTATGCCTTGCTTTCAAACGCTCTTGGAAGATCTATTTTCAATTCTTCAACAAGGGTTTCCATGTCTTTCCGGAATACCTCTGCTTTTCCCGGTGGAAATCTCAGATATTCCGGGCTATCGGGCTCTTTGAAATTATAGACATAGCACCAGTCATCAGGTGTCGGTCTCTTTTTTGCTATTTCCCTTACAGCCACTTCAACTGATGTTGTCCTTCCACTTCCGGGAATGCCCGATACATAGATGTTGTAACCGTCCTGTTCTATCTGGAGTCCAAACTCAATGGCTTTTGCAGCCCTTTCCTGTCCAATAATTCCTTCAATGGGCGGAACCTCAGCAGTTGTATTGAAGGGAAGCCATTCAAGATTGCATACAACCCTCACTTTTTCCGGCGGTAAGGATTTTTTTTGCATGAAAGCTCCTTTTCTATGATAAAATAGTGTCAATCAATTTTATCATAAAAGGGGAAAGATATGAAGAAGGGGAAAGCAGCATTTCTTCTGCAGAAAAAGAAATTTGTCATAGATGAGATTGGAACACCTGACTGCAGGGATGATGAAGTACTGGTCCGCATAAAGGCTGTTGGTATATGTGGCTCTGATGCACATTATTTTCTGGAAGGCAAAATTGGGGACCAGATTGTACCTGAAAAATTTATTATCGGACATGAAGCAGCAGGTGAGGTTATTGAAACAGGATCAAATGTAAAATCAGTAAAAGCAGGGGATAGGGTTTTTATAGAACCGGGTATTTCCTGCGGAAACTGTGAGTTTTGCATTACCGGCAGACCGAATTTATGTCCATATGTTAAGTTCCTTGGGACTCCACCAGTATTGGGTGCATTCAGACAATACATAGTGATGCCTGAAAAAAACCTCATTAAGCTGCCAGATGAGTTGAGTTTTGCTGAAGGCACGCTTGCTGAACCTCTGGCAATTGCTATTTACGGTGTACGGCTTTCAAATTTTCAGGCAGGAGACAGCGTTGCAATTCTCGGGACAGGACCTATCGGACTTTCAGTACTGTTCTGCTGCAGGGTTGGTGGCGCAGGGAAAATATTTGCAACAGAGATTATAAAGCAGCGTGCTGAAATGGCTGAAAAACTTGGTGCTGATTATGTATATCTTGCTGACAGACAGGATGTGAACAGTGAAATTTTTGAAATCACAAACGGCAGGGGAGTGGATATTGCGTATGAATGCGCTGGTAAGCAGGAGACAATAAATCAGATGATATCTATTTCTTCTATTGGTGGGAAATCTGTTATATTCGGAATACCAGAAGAAGGTTTAATTTTTTTTGACCCTCACACTGTAAGACGAAAACAACTACCAATAATTACTGTGAGAAGGTCTGCCTTTACCACAAGTGTAGCGCTGGAGCAGATGTGTAAAAGCCCTATAAAATTTTCATCAATCATAACCCATCGTTTCCCATTGGAAAAAATTCAGGAAGCACTTGAGATTGTCTCTACGAGAAGCAATGGTGTAATTAAGGCAATTATTGAACCGTAGCATAATGGTACTTTATGAAAGAGAGGAAGGTTTCAAACGAAACAATAAGGCGGCTTGCTTTATATCTTAGATGCCTGCGTAAACTCCTTAAGTCTAATATCAACATAGTTTCGTCAAATCAAATAAGTGACACTCTTAATGTAAGTTCTGAGCAGTTTCGCAAGGACCTATCATATTTTGGTTCACTCGGGAAGAGAGGTGTTGGATACAGGGTTGATACTCTCATTCGGCATCTTGAGAAAATTTTTGGTATTGATGAAGAATGCAACATTATCGTTGTTGGAGCGGGAAAACTCGGTTCTGCACTTGTCGCATATCCAGGTTTTATGAATTTTAATTTTAGAATTGTTGCTGCATTTGACATTGACAGAAAAAAAATTGGAAGGGTATGGGAAGGTGTAAAAATAGAAAGCATAGATAGAATTTCAGATATTGTTAAAAAACATAAGGTTCACCTTGCAATGTTAACTGTACCAGCTGAATCTGCGCAGATTATTGCTGAGAAACTGGTAAAATGTGGGATAAAAGGCATATTAAACTTTGCGCCTGTAAATCTGGAACTTCCAGAATCAGTATCTCTTCTTAACGTGGATATGGCAACCGAACTGATGACACTCAGATATCTTTCAGGAAAACCTTGCAGGGGCTAACTTTTTTTTGACATGATTAAATGTTGGTTGTAAAATTTATTTCTGTCATAGTTTCAACAAGGTGGCCGCATTGGTGAACTTATGAGAAAAAGAGTGAAGTTTCTGGGTCTGACAGTTCTGTTGATGGCTGCATTTGTTGAGAATTCTTGGTCCCAGCATCAGTACATTGTTTATTCAAGCATTGGGCAATCTGGTATTTCTTCCAATCTTGTAAAATACGATACAACCACAGGGGAGACATTCCTGCTAACAGGTTTTGCAGAAACAGATACAGGTATTATTCAAAGTATTTCCTTTGATGCATCAGGGGGGTTTGTTTATTTTACGAGAGAATCTCCTTTTAACGGTAGAGAAAAGTCTGCAATATGGAGAGTTAGCATTGATGGCGGCGGGCTTACTGATTTTCTTTCACCTGATACAAGTATTTCCTACACATATGTGGCTGTTTCTCCTGATGGAAACACTGTTTGTTACACTGCCAACGACGATGGAAATCCTGATGCATACCACCTTTATATTTGTAATGCTGATGGCTCAAATATAAGAAGATTAACATCCGACCCTACCTGGGTTTGCTCCTATCCTGTATTTGTTAACAATACCACAGTTCTTTTTAAGATGAAACAGGGTTTCCTTGAGGATTATTATACAGTTACTTTAACAGGCAATCTTGTTAATCTGACACATAATGAGGGTTTTTCCCCATATTTCCCCCGGCTTGGCAGACCAATGATAAGTCCAAACCGGGATACTATTATTTATGCAAAACAGGTTCAGCAACCAACAGGTTACACAGATTGGGCACTGTATCAATTCAGTCCACTTGATGATACTGGTACAGAAATTTTATTGACTGATTCCCTTTATTTTGTTGAGACAGACCCCCTCAACCAGGAAGAGCCCTATCCGGCATATGCGGATAATACTGACACAATTCTTTTCTGTGGTTCTGTTACCGGAAATGTTTACGATTTATACTCTGTAAACATTCCTATTATAAATCCTTACTTTTTGATGCTTACCCATGGAGGGTTTCATATAAGTTTACCTTTTTATCTCACTGTTGCTCCTCATCCTCAAAATTTTGTGTATCTTGGTCAAGACGGATTTGTATATTTGAGGGATGCTTCAGGCACAAGTATTAGACTTACTTCGGTTTCAGGTAACTTGCATCCTGTTATAAATAGAAGAGGCAGTATGGTTGCTTTTGCAAGAAACGGCATTTACACAGTTAGACCTGATGGAACAAATCTTGTGCAGATTGAATCAGATTCTGATGCTGATTATCCAGAGTTTTCACCTGATGAACTTTTCGTTCTTTACAAAAAAAATAATGACATATATGCAAGGGTCATTGACTGTTCTGCAGAACCAGTACGACTTACCTATACTTCTGCTGTTTATGGAGATATACGGTTTTCACCCACAAATTCAGAGATAACATTTACAGCACTGGTAAATTCAAAAAAACATATATTTAGATGTCCTGTTCAGATTTCTATACAAAATCCCATAACGATTACTGCAGGCGCTCCTGTTGATCTTACACCACTGAGTGGGGATAATTACCAATCCTGTTGGTCCTCTGATGGTAAAACTATTGCTTTTATTTCAACAAGAAATCAGATTCCAGAACTGTGGCTGATGGACAGAGACGGCGCAAACCAGAGGAGGGTGCCATTCAGTTCAGGTGCACCAGTAAATCCTTCCAATCCATGTTTTTCATCTGATTCCTCAAACATACTTTTCTATCTTTCAAAAACTCCGAAACAACTTTACTCTGCGGATATATCCCAGCCGCAGATACTTTCTTTACAAGTAACTCCCGCACTTAATGCTGAAAATTTCTTTGCTGGTAATAAACCCAATGATTATATTGAATGTGAAAGATTTTTCAGCATTAAGGAAAGAGACCCCAAGGTACCATTTACATATTTTTTAACAATGCATGTTGACAAAATTCCGGTTCCGAATAATGCTGTTGTTACAGAGATACTTCCTGACGACTGGGTTTTGACAGATGTGAAAATCAATGGCAGAACTCCGGCTCAACTCACAAGTAATGGTGAAACAGAAGGCATACTGAAGTGGTTATTCGGGACATCAGGACTTGCTCCTTTACAGGATAGCATAATTCAGATTACTGTTGATATTCCTGACATAGAGCTATACGGCACAATGAAAGGGCTTGCTGGTTGGTGCGAGACAGTTCAGGCAAAAACTTATACAAGAGGTCTTTCAAACATTATCATTGCTGACCCTTTTATTTCTGTTGATACAAATAGAGACTGGCAAATTTCTGATGAGGAACTGCTTTTTACAATTTCTTTATGGGCGCAAACTGGAAAAATTTCTGGCTGGCCTGATGATATTTCACAATGGGACTGGTGGCTTCTTTCAGTGATAAGTTTCTGGGCAAATCCTGCAGGATATACATACGATAGTGCTACCAGTCAAATTCTCGGGACATACGTCTGGGAAAAAATATGAGAAGAAAATTGATAAAATCTGCAATTTTTGTCTGTGCGGGATTTTTTCTTTCACAGTGCGCACTTTTACAAGCATTCCAGTATTCAGGCTATGTATTTTTTATTAAAGACAACAATTTCTGGGTCAATGATCTTTCAACCAACACATCAAGCCAGTTAACTCATTTAGAGGTATCCATAGGTGCAGGTGTCCTTTCAAACCCGTCTATTTCACAGGACGGCACAAAGATCGTTTTTTCGTATAAAGAAAATGCATCTTCAGAGACCTATCTTTATTCAATCGGGTACGACGGCAGCGGGCTTGAAAACCTTGTTTCCACATTAAATCTTTCACTTCAAACAAAAAATCAGTCATATGGAAGTTTCAGTCCGGATATGACAAAACTTGCATTCTCTGCTGAACCCATAGGCGGTCCTGCAACCGGAAGACAATTATGGCTTAAAGAATTAACAGGGCTTAAGAGATTATTTCAGTTAACCTTTATGAATGGGGATTGTAATGACATTCAGTTTGTTGATGATAGTCATATAATTTTCAAGCATAAACTTGGGTATCTTGAAGATTTTTATTTGATTTCAACCGATGGTTCTGACCTTACAAATCTGACAAATAATGACAATTTTGAGCCATACTTTCCAAGGCTTGGTAGACCTGTTGTTAATTATGCACGTTCATCTTTTTCATATGCAAAGCAAACTCAGGACCAAACCGGATATTCAAACTGGGAAATTTACCAGTTTGACATTCAGACAATGTCTGAGAACCAGATTCTTACAAATATGTATTTCCCTGAAGACCCGGCCAATCAAGATGACCCACAGCCTGTTATCATAACAGATTCTACTTTTATTGACACAGCGATTGTCTTTGTGGGCAAGAAACCTTTTTCAACTGTCGGGTCTCTTTACATTACAACATTCCAGTCTCAAAATCCCTATGAAATGGAAATATCAGAATCTACAAATGCAAGTTTTCCTATTTTTTATCCTTCTGTTGCAAAGCCGATAAAAATTGTTTACACATCAGGTTTTCCTGAGCAATTATATTTAAGAGATTTTTCAAATAAAACAATTCAGCTGACTTCAACAATAAACAGACACTATGACCCTGTATTTGATTTGTCCGGAAGTATCATTGCTTACGCAGGCAATGGAATCTGGACAATGAAGTCAGATGGTACTGATGCAGTTCAATTAGATACAGAATTTACAGCAAGATATCCTGCAATTTCGCCTGATGGAAAATGGGTTGCATATGTTAAATTCAATGATATCTATGCAAGGAGAATTGACCTTTCAAATTCTCCTGTTCGTTTGACATATTCACCAACCATTGGGAAACTTGAGTTATCTTTTGCACCTTCTGGTTCATCAATTTTGTATACTGGTTCAACACAAAGTGGGCACCAGATATTTTCATTACCTGTTGCAATAAACGAAAATACTATAGAAGTTCGTGGTGAAGCAATAAATCTTACGCAAAACCCTGGATATGAAAACTATCAACCTTCATACTCTATTGATGGTGAAAAAATTATTTTCATTTCAACCAGAACAGGTGCTCCAGCAATTTTTACGATGAGTCCTGATGGTTCTGCTCAGCAGCAAATAATTTTTCAAACACAGCCTCCAGGTCCATCTTATCCTCAATTTTCATCATGGGATGATGATGAAAGGATTTCATTTATTTCTGGAGGTTTTGTTAACATCGCAAATCTTGAAACAGGAGTGATTGAGCAAGTTTCGCCTGGTATTTCACCCGCAGGTAAGTTTTCATGGGGAAAGCATATCAAAAGTGATGTTTTTATCACAAGACAACTGACTTACGACAGGGTTGACGGCAACCTACCATACTATATTTACTATCTTAATATCAGTATTAATCCTTTGAACATACCCGACTCATTTATTATCACAGAAAATCTTCCCCCAAACTGGAGAATCACTGAAGCATGGTTTAATGATGTTGCTCTTTCTCCCCTTACAAGCAGTGGAAATACTACTGAAACAGTAAAATGGATTGTTTCAAACAATATTGGCTCAATATTCCCGCTTACAGATGGCACGCTTAAACTCAAGATTAAATTTGATGGGGTTCCCACCAGTGGCGAGTGGAATTTTGTTAATGGAAGTGTAATGTATAATTCTGTTAAAAATATGACATCTGGTGATTCATATATTGTTTATGGAAAACCGAATTGTCCTGCTGACACAGACGGCAACAGCGAAATTTCTGATAGTGAACTGCTTTATACAATTGAAATGTGGGCTTCAAATTCAAGAATATGCGGATGGCCAATTAATCTTTCTGACTGGGACTTCTGGCTTCTGAAAATAATTGATTTCTGGGCAAAGGGTGGTTATGTTTATGTACCAACTGCTTCAGAGCCATCATGGAACAGCATTTGATAAAAAATTAGTAAATACTCAGTAAAGTACATTTTATTGCATTGAATAATTAGTAGACGGTGTTGCTGGGAAGATACAGGATAACACTGAAATCTTGAGAACTTATTACGGAGGACCGAATATGTTAAGGATACTTTCAGGAAGAAAAACACAGATGGCAATTTTTATACTGGCAGCAATCTTCAGTTCTATACTTAATGCTGCTATCACGATAACAGCAGAGAGAACTTTTTCCTCACAGACATATTTACCGGGTCAAACCATTGATGTCACGCTGTCAATAGGAATAAGCGGAAGTCCAATGCCAGCGGCAGTTATCATTGATGAAACGATACCTGAAACATGGCAGATTACCTCATCAAATGTACCTGTTGACAAGGTTACTGCGCCGTCAACATACTCATTTCTTGAATTCAATGCAACAGGGGTTCCATCCTCAATAGTAATTAAATATACTGTTTCAATACCGCAGGATGCATCAGGTACACAGAATTTTACAGGAGAAGTTAAATACCTTGAAGATGGAGAAATGAAAACAGTGGATATCCGCGGCTCAACATCCATTGCTCCACCAGATACTGATTTTGTGGTGTCTCCGTCTGTACTGCATTTTGGAACAATTGATACAGAAGCAAATCTTGTTCTGAGAAACTTAGGCGGAACCTCGTATGAATGGACATCATCTATAGAAACTTTTGATGGAATAACCGGCTGGATAAAAGTTCCAAATACTGGCACCTTAAATTCTGGAGAAACTTCTACAATTATTATCCAGATTGTAAGGTCGTTGTTAACTTCTGGCTCTCACACAGGAAGAATTACATTTTCAACAAATACATACCCTCCTATTATTCAAACAGTTGAAATTTCTGCAATTGTTGGAAGTCCATCGCCCATTGAGGATTTTATGGTAAGTTCCCTCCTTGGTCTTTCAGGCGATGGGAAAATACTTTTGACATGGAAAAATCCCGGCAATTTTACAGGGACAATAATCTTTCGTAAGTCATCTTCACTCGGGTGGGACGATGTTCCACACAATGGAACAAGTTATGCGCTTGGTAGCCGTTTGCCCGGCGGTGCTTTGTGTATATTCAAGGATGATACCAGTAAAGATACCACATTTGTTGATACAGGCCTTGACTTAACAACAACCTATTATTACAGAATTTTCAGTTTTGATGACAGCAGTGCTCCGAGTTATTATCCAGTTTATTCACAGATGTATCTTGATAGTTTTTCAAAACCCTCATCAATTGGGGATATATGGCCACATACAGGCGAAGAAATGTTTAACCAGTGGCACTATTTCAATGGTACAAACCCGCTTATGAACAATTTTAGCGCACTTTACACTTCTACTGGTGTCAGTGAACCAGATCCGCAGGTCTATGTGGGTTATGTGGATTCTCAATATATTCCAACACCTTTGACAGGAGTTGTTGGGTTCAAAAATACATACCTGTTAAGCGCAAATTTTATTCTTAACCCCGATGATACAGTTGATATAAAAATTCCTGTGCATCTTGATGATGTGACGACTGTTGATACATTCAGTCTTTCAAACCTTCATCTCTATCACTGGCCTGGTTCTGATAATAAATGGGAAGATATATCAAATCAAATAACAGAAAGAAATGTAGACCAGAGCTATATATCTGTAAGGATGGATGGAGAACAGTTGAAAGGAAATGATTATTTTTCTACTGGAACCCCTTTGCCACCAGTTCACACTGGCAGCGGTGGTTGTTTTATAGCCACTGCTGCATATGGAACCCCATTTGCAAAAGAAATCAGCATATTAAGAAAATTCAGGGACCAGAAACTTTTGACGAATAAACCAGGCAGAGCATTTGTTCGTTTTTATTACAGGCATAGCCCGACTATCGCAAATTTTATCAGAAATAAGCCGAAACTTCGCGCTCTTACGAGAGGACTATTAAAGCCAGTTGTCTGGTTATGCGGGAAGATTACAGGTTAATTTATCTCCTTCTTCCCCCTTTCATAAAGGGGGATTTAGGGGCATTTCAAAAGAGGGGAAAAAATAAAAACACAGGTAAATTTGGCAGAATTAAAACCGGCTTAAGGAGGAAGAAAAATGTCTGTTATACAGAAAACAAAATTCATTGTTTTTGCTTTTACGGTTATTGTATTTTTCCCACTTATATGTTTTTCAAAGGTTACTGTTAACACCATTACATCCTATGTTGCTAAAGGCCAGGGGATACTCCCAAATTCCGGGTATACTCCTGTCTCAGATGATCTTTTGGGTAGCAATGCGGCTAACGAGGGATTTATCATAATTTTTGGTCTTAACCTTGCCTCTGACTCTGCTGGAACCGAAACAGTTCCATTTCAGTACCTTACCTCTGTTACTTTATATATGGTCGGAGACCTGGATATTGATTCTTCAGTCATAATAAACCGTTCTGGAACAATACTTGGCTATACACGAGGAACAGGAACAATCACAATACCTGTTGGCGGGCGTTCAAGGCTTCCTTCTGATGATACCGGAGGTAATGCTGGAGATGATTTTTTTGTGGCAATAAGAACAACTGATAACTGTCTTGATGGAAATTCCGCAGTATTCAATATATACCCTGTAAGCGGTGTATCAATTTCTCCTGTGCTTGAAGGCGATGTTGTAAATCCTGCTGGACAAACATCTTCAATTGTTTGTGAGATGATTATTGCTGATATTCTTCCAGAAGAGTTTGACAATGCGCACTCTGTTGAAGACCCTCAGTGTCCTCCATATTATCAATATCAGCCAGGAGAAATGATAAGACCAAGATATGATTGGACACCTTTTGGTTATCAGTACTCACCTTATCCCCTTGAGCATCGGGTGCCTCAGGTAATACCCTGGGAAACACTAACGCCGGTTATTGCAATTGGTTGTGCTCAGAGAAATGTTACTCCGTCTGGTTTTGCAGTTCCTGATGTTCAGGATCCAGGTGAGATGTTGAGTTCAATTACTTTGACAATAACAGATATTGGACTATCAGATTTTGACCCATCCCATTCATTCAGGGTCAGAGATATAAAAAAAGCCGATGCATCAGACCCATCAACATTTCCAGGGATTACCTTGTGGCGAGATGCCAATGGAGATGGTATTTGGCAACAAACAGATACTCTTTTGATGTTTCAAATGACCGGGTTTGTGCCAACAGGAAATCCGAGGGAATGGACTGTAAGGTTGGTTCCTGTATCATTGACAGAGGAAATTATAGAGGAATTTGCAGACCAGATATATGATTATTTTATTGTAATTCAACTGAGAAGCGATGATGGCTATCCAACACTTGCAACAATTGGCGGCGACTATAAAATCTGGATACAGCCAGGCGGAGTAGAATTTGGCCCGATTTCCCATCCGAGCAAATATGCAGGAATATTTCCTCAGGGTAAGGTTAAAACAATTTATAACAATATTTATGCTGAAAATATAGCACAAAGTCGTGTAGACCCTACTGATCCCAATGATGTTCCTGATTCTACTTCAAATATAATACCCATTTTTGGTTTGAATATAGCAGGTGGACCTTCATCTCTTTTCCCTGTTGAACAAATTCAAAGAATAAGGATAGACCTTCTTGCAGTAGAAAATTTTGACCCGAACGACATCAGTGTTTTAAGAGAGGATAATTATTCAGGAATAACACTATGGCGGGACAACAAAAACCAGTTATTAGAAGGACGGCTCGGTAGTTTTGATAATACTGATACACTTATTCCCTGTAAATTCAGTAGCAACCCATTCGGGCCTTTTGATTTTTTGTGGTTTGATGACGGGTTTGATGTTTCTGGTGCCCACAGATACCATACATATATGGCTCCAACAGGGATTGTATCTGATACTGGCTGGGTTCCAGTAGATGATGTTTCAGTTGATACACCTGTTGTTATAACACACAGCGGTGATGACTTTTTTATCTGTATAAGAACAAATGATAGTCTTTCCTATGGTTCAAAATTTTATATTCAGATTCCACAAAATGAAATATGGTTAACAGGCGCAAAATCAGCAGTTGCAAGTCACAGCATTACTTCAACACAAATTACAGGTAATGTTTACGCAAAGATAACTGGCTTTGTTCTTCAGGGTGCGACTATTCAGCCTCAAAGCGGACCTGTGCAGGTAATGAGGATAGACCTTACAGACAATAATTCAGGCAAAAGTCCGTCAATAACAGGCCTGACAGTTGAGTTTTATAATAGGGGCGGATTTACTCTTGATGACCTTGCTTCATTTGCACCTATTGCTCCTGTATATGATGCGGGAAGCAACTGGTTTAATGTTACAAATATGAGCCTTGATTCACTGAAGCAATGTGGAGTTGTTATTTATCAGGGGACTCTTTCTCAGATTGACTGGAATGCTCCTGTTGCCATTAAGAGATACAAATATCTTACATCAACACTATTTGATACTCCAACAGGGTATCAGTTTGAATTCCAAAACCCAATTTCAGTTCCAGCATCTCTTTATGTTGTTATCCGAACCTCTAACTCTATGAGCCCGGGAGATTCATTCAATGTGGGTATTGTCAGTTGGGGCAGAACTTCTTTTGATTGGGGTAGTTGGGGTTCAAGGGCACTACCAATTATTGATGGATATGGTAATAGTTCTAATCTTTATTCCCGGAAATACACAGAAGCATTCAATTCTACTACTGCCGGAAGTTTAGACCTTTTTGTAACTCCTGGTTTTGATGGGCTTACTCTGAATTGGTCAAATCGTACAAACATTTCAGAAGCAGAGTTTATAAGTTATGAGATACATCGTACTGACAGTGTTCACGGTGAAACAGATATTACAGTAATACCTGTTCCTGAAAGCTGGTCTGCAATTTCATACTTTGATATGGCTACCAGAGAAGGAGGCGATGGACTTGGTGATGGAATCACATACAATTATAGTTTGGTAATGAATTACCAAAGACAGGGTCAGTCCTTCACAATAGAATCAAACCCTGTCAGCGCAAAGATTTATGGCTTCCCATACAATATGACACCCTCAAGGCCCACTGCTGTTGCTTCAACAAACGCCATAGCAATATGGTTTATGGACAATTCAAGCAAGTATCCACCATACAAAGCAACAAGTTGGAGGATTCAAAGAAAAGTCGTAGGTCAGGATTTCTTTACTGACGTAACAACAATTGATACTGTTGCAACATTCTATAATCCTTATCTTGATACATCTGTTGACTTTAATGTTGTGTATCAATACAGGATTATCTCATTGAGGGATGTATCTGTACTGGGAGAAACAGGACTTGCAGAATCATATCCTTCAAAACTATCAGACCCAGCGGCAATCTATGGAGAAGACCCTGGGACAGGCCCTGTTGATGTTCCAAGTGGCGGTGGAGGCGGATGTTTTATTGCAACCGCTGCGTTTGGCAGTCCGCTTGCGAAACAGATAGATATTCTCAGGCAATTCAGAGACAGGATACTTTTGAGATTTGAGGCAGGAAGAAAATTTACTACCTGGTATTACATACATGGAAAAGTACTGGCTAAATACATCAATCAGCATCCATTTTTGAAACCACCTGTGAGATTTTTGCTTTATCCACTGATTATTTTTGCATGGATTGTTCTCCATAGTTTTGTTCTGTATCTTGTGCTTATTGTGGGTTTTGTAATCTTTGCTTTCAGACTGAAATCTCCCAAATTTCCCCCTTTATAAAATCCCCCTCAAAATCTCCCCCTTTTATAAAGGGGGATTGAGGGGGATTT
>DYKA01000026.1:0-3924 GCA_020722805.1 Vermiphilus sp. | reverse complement strand
GGGGGATTTTATAAAATCCATCCCCGCCTTCCTTTGTAAAAGGAAGGAGAAAAGAGAGACAAAAAAGTGAAAAGGGGGGATTTATCTGGAATCAAAAAAGGAATTTCAAATGCTTAAATACAATAAAAATCTAAAAAAACACTCAAGAAACCTGCGTAAGAATATGACTGATGCTGAAAAATTGGTTTGGACAAGAATTCGCTGCAGGCAGTTGAAGGGCTATCAATTTTACAGACAAAGACCTATAGGAAATTATATTGTTGATTTTTACTGTCCAAAGACAAGGATTGTTATTGAAATTGATGGTGGTCAGCATTATAATGACCAGGGCAAATTTAGAGATGCCAGCAGAGACAGGTTTCTGAACAATTTCGGATTAAAGGTATTGAGGTTTTCAGATAGAGAGGTTTTTGAAAATATTGATGGTGTAATTGAAAGTATCTGGGAGTATTTACCTTGAAAATCTCCCCCTTTTTCTTAAATCCCCCTTCTTCCTCCCCCTTTGAAAAAGGGGGACTGAGGGGGATTTTGGGGGATTTCGGGGGATTTGAAATCTCCCCAGCCCTCTTTACAAAAGAGGGAGAAAGAGAAAAAGATGAAAAAGGGAGATTTTGGGGGATTGAGGGGGATTTACTGCGGAGGAAAAATATGTAAAATATTATTGCCCTTTACCAGAAAAAGGGAACTTTAACATTAGGAATTACAAAATTCTGGTGCAAATTGCAAAGTGAAAAACAAACTTAGCGTAATTCCTAACTGGAGCCAGTTATGCGTAGGCACAAAGTTAAAAGCATTAAAAACTCAGTGCCTTTGTGCCTGTTAATTTTGCAGTTTACAATTTGCATTTTGCATTGAATATTCAATGGAGCCCACGGCATATCCGTGGTTTTCTGCGAAGCCGGGTAAAATGACAATATTATGTTTTCTTGCTAATTGTGTGGGTTTTATCTCCAGAAAAACCGCAATATTCTTTTTCCTTTCATTTATCTTTAATCTTCTTCTTTTTTCCGCTGATAAAAATGCTTCACCAAACATTGCGGCGATTCTTCAAAAGAATGTTTTCTTTTCACCACTTGAAAAACAGGAAAAACCAGGACCTCCTGTTTTTGTCACGCAGATAAACCAACCCCAGAGTCTTGACAAGGTCTATGTACTTATTGGCACCTTTGTTTTTCATAATGAACCAGAAAAGACCACTGCTGTTTTGAAGGAAATCAGGACAAACAAAATGTTATTTTTGAAAAAAGGAGATGTTGTCTCTGGCAACAGGATTATTTCAATTCAGGATAACGGTGTTATTTTTGAATCTGGCTTTGGCGAAAGGTTTACTCTGTCGCAGTCAGGTATCAAATTCAACCAGATGCAGGTTCAGAGTTTTTATTTTCGTGTCAATCTTAACAATGTCTTTGAATCAATTTCTATGGATCCAAAAATTTTATCAACCATAAACATTTCCTCCGCAGATGGAGCAGGTGGATTTAGGGTTAAGGACATTGAGCCAGGAAGTGTCTTTGAATCCTGCGGACTTGCTGTTAATGATGTAATATATCAAATAGACGATACAATTCTTAAAACGCCTGATGATGCAATATCCGCATACAAGAAAACTCTTATGACAGGGAAAAAGTTTGTAATCATCAAGATTTTGAGGAACAAAAAACCAATAAATCTTGTCTATATTTGTGAGTGATTATGAAAAAAATTTCTATTTTATCTTTAATTCTGTTATTAATTCTGGTGTATGGATGCGGTAAAAAACAAAAAGTACAGGAACTTCAGGTTCGCATTCAGCCATCGTCAACATCAATAGAAACAAAAATTACCACAAAAAAACAAAGTAATATCCAGGGCCAATCCCTGTATCCTGTAAAACAGGAAAAGCAAACAAAGCCGCCGGCATGGTTTGAAAATCTTTTATCAATCAATAAGCAATATTATGACCAATGGAAAGAAAAATCATCAACCGATTCTTCAGCAGTTCTTATTGCTTCATTGACTTCTTCTGGAAATGTAGTTTCTGGTTCAACAGGTTCAACAATTTCTGCGCCAATTACTTCAACACCTTCAGTAATCCGCTCCACTTCCACCCCTATTGTAAGGCGGCCTACATTACAGCCACAAGTAACAACAATTTCTGGCTTTAAATCTAGTTGGGTTGCTTCTGTGCCGTCGCCTGCGACTTCTCCGTCTCCTTCACCACAACCGGGCAGTGCCGACACAACACCGTCTCAGCCATCTCAGGAACAGCCGCCTTCAACTGCAGGAGTAACTGTGACACGTTCAATTCAGCCGTTCACTGGCGGCGCGTACATCCGCCTGAATGTTAATGTTGGCAACAGCAGGGTTAATGGAATTATCGTTACAGAAAACATTCCTGAGTCCTATACTGTTAGTAGTGCTACGCCGAGTATTTCAAAGAGAACGGGCAATTCAATAAAGTGGCTTTTCTATGGAGCAAGTTTAACAAATCAGACAATAAACTATGAACTGCGCGGTACTGGTAAGACGACTATTTCAGGTTCATTCAGTTCATCTCTTGGAAGTGGAAGCACAACAGGTGATTTTCAAATAGGACAGTGATGTGGTTTGAAAAAATTATTAAAATCCCCCTCCATCCCCCTTTTCCATCTTCTTCTTTTTCTCCCTCTTTTGTAAAGAGGGCTGGGGAGATTTCAGGCTATTGACAACAACTGAGCAACAGGTTATTATTTTTCTATGATAACCAGGCGAACCATCAGGATTTTTATTGCATTAATATTAGTATCTTCTCTCTGGTTGTTTATCACTCAGACCTGCACTTATGCCACTTTGAAATTAACAGATATCCCTGCTTTGAGACACCTACCAGAAAAATACTCAGGAAACGAAATAGTTGTTATCACCATTGATGTGAAACCTTTTCTTCCATATGGAGCAAGAATTATTGAAAAAGTCCCTGATGGTTGGGACCTTGTAGGAGCAAATCCACCTCTGACAGAACAGCCATTTAGAAATACCTATGTCTGGAAAATCCCCGAAAAAGGTGAAATGCTTAATGCTATCAGGTATGCTGTTAGAGTTCCACAGGGAAACAAATCAAGAAAAGAATTTACAGGTTATATTGATATTGGGAAAAGAACCCGTTTGACCATATCAGGAGACAGACATATATGGAGCGATTAATCTGTGAACAAACTTTTGCACGAAATAGGGAAACACAAAGTAAGAAAAAACAATTTATAAGATGGATGTTAAAGGAATAGTGAGAGAAAGGAAAGAAATGTTTATAAATTTACACAAAAAGTGCAAAAGTTTGTTTTTTGCGAATTTCAGCAAAAACGATCAAAAATACCATAGGTTTCCTCAAAGGAGATTGAGAGGAAATGAAACCATTGGGGATATAAAGGGGTGTGAACCCCTTTATGGTCAAAATTTTGTTTGTGCAAAATTTTGGTGTCAAAATTCGGCTTTGCGTTTATCGCAAGTTGCAGTTGTTATCTTTATTCTTTTTCTTTTAAGTGGTTGTGCATCTATTGAAAAGAAATCATCTGAGAATATTCCAGTTGGTTCTGAAATTAAAAAGGAAGTTATGATTACAACTGCAGTAAGAAATATGCTTAGTTCTTGCAGCTCGGGTGATATTATAAAGGTCTCTCTTAATGTAATTCCAGCCCCGCAGACACCTGGTGTTATTATCACAGAAAAACTTCCTGAAGGATGGAAGATTATAAACTCAAAACCTGCGTATACAAAAGTTCTTTCTGATAATTCATATAAATGGCTGCAGTGGGCAAAGCAATTGGATGTATTTGAAGTTATCTATGAAGTAAAAGTTCCAGAATCAGCAAAAGGCAATTATACTTTCACAGGGTCTATCACCACATATCGTGAAGGTGTAATAGAAATTACTGGTAAAAAAAATTTGGTGGTAAAATAGTGGACATT
>DYKA01000138.1 GCA_020722805.1 Vermiphilus sp. | reverse complement strand
TTTTGGTTTCTTGAAAAAGCAATGAGCAAATTTTTTTTGTATTCAATTGCATGAGGATACTGTAGTGTTGCTTTTCCGTCAGAAGGTATGTCTATCTTTGCCATACTGGTAAATACACGGCCATCAGTAGTTATTGAAAGATGCATCTGTTTTCTCAGTACATTCATGTATCTGTTTGCATTTGAAATAAAAACCCTGTATTTCTTGCTTGTTTCCAGTCCAAAGAATTTTGAGGTCGCGTTTGGAAAATTTGTTTTTACAGGATCTGTCCATGTTTTTCCATTGTCAGTTGAAAAACATCTGAAAATTTTTCTTTTTCCACTATTATCTCTCAAAAACATCACAATATTACCGTCTTTCAGAGTCCACCAGAATGGTTCATCAGGTAAAAAGTTGAACCGGTTTTTCAATTTTACGACAGGATAACTTTCCCAATCCTCAAAAGATTTTTCACCGCCTTTCAGGACATAAACATTCATTAAAACATCCCTTCTTGTCATCATCCATTTTCCGTCGGGTAAAACCGCAGGAGGAAAATTATTAATGGCATTATCAAAAACCTTTCCTGCAAAATACCACCTTTTGTCTTTCCATTCATATGCATACAGTGATAGTTTCTTGCCTTTTCCAAAGGCCCCGGGTCCTGTAAAATAAGCAGCAAGAGCAAGCAGTTTTTTATCGTAAACCCAGAAGCCTCTTGCGATATATCCAAAACCTTTCTCTGCTGGTCTTACAAGAAATTCTGGTTTTTCCCACTTAATTCCGTCTTTACTTGTTGAATAAAGGATGGATTGACCGATTTTGTCTTCTTTCTGCGGTCCGAAACTCCACATGCACCAGAAAAGGTCATTGTGGTATAAAAGATAATTATGAAGTTGAAACTTCCATTCAGGATGTTCACCGCTTAATACAATGTGCTTTGAAGGTTTAAGGACAGGAAGGTTTTCATAATCAACCTTCTTTGTATATTTACCATCAAGCGCGAGCATTGTGCGCTGATATGTGTATTTCAATTTTTCACAGCCAGTTTTGTTGTTTCCAGTACTTGTATTCATCCTGCCACTCCTTTTTTCTTGCAGAAATTATGTGTTTGAAGTGTTTTTTACCCTGTTCAATCATCTTCATCTGAGTTTTGAAAATCTTTTTGTTTTGAATTGCACTGCGAAGTTTTTTCCCGAGGATAACTGCGGTTTTCTTTTTTTCTTCGTCAATCGGCACCTTAGAAGATACACCACCGACAAATTGAGCGCCACAGGTAAAAGCATAATGTTTTATGTAATCAATCACCGGTTTATCAAACCCACTTCCAGAAGAAACAACAGCAACAATGTATTTGCCGAGTAATCTCTTACAGTGGATGAAATGGTTTGAACGGTCAAAAAGTGCCTTCATTGATGCGGTTATACAGTTTATATAATTCGGGCTGGCAAGTATTATCCCGTCTGCCTCAAGCATCTTGTTCATGATGCTTACAACATCATCTTTTATAGGACAATCCATTATCTTTTTGTGGCAACTTTCGCAATGAAGACAGAATTCTATTTTACAATCACACAGATGGATAACCTCAAAATCTTCTACTCTGCATCCTCTTAAAACTTCATTGGCGAGAGATAGCGTTTGACTCCTGTTTTTTTTGGACTTGCCGATATAAGAAGTATTTTTATTTTTTCCTTTCGTGAATCTTTACCCATTGTTTTTTCATTCTTTTCATTTCTTCTGTCATTCTTACCTTGAATGGCGTAATCTGTTTTTCAGGGTCATTTATCCATCTATCAAGATGGTCTTTTAACACAGGTAATCTTTTCTCAACCTTCGGTGGACTTTGAATTCTTGTCGGTTTTGCAGCATACCAGTATGCCACACTGCTATAATCATTAGCAAGATGATTTCCGTGCCCATGTTCTATTGTTACCTTTATCTCTTTTTCAAATCTTACAGGGTTTTCAATATGAAAAACATAGGATGTCTGATATCCGTTTGTATCGTCTTCGTGAATTGAAGAACCATTTCTCATAAATGCATTTTTCTGCATACCCCATGCCTGATTGAAATAATCCTCACTGCCTGTTCCGTGCAAATCAGGTGGCCATTTATAGCCATCAACCCATATCATATCATCTCCTTCTCCCCACCATGTTCCCTGAAAGTTCGCCACACTGATATTACAGCCGATGTAGTGTCCTTTTCCCTTAGTTTCAAGAATCACATAGTTATTATTCCATGCGATTTTTTCTTTATTGACAACATTTGCCTGTGGTGTATTAACAATAATTTCAGGACCCCATCCGCCAAAGGGATTTGCTCTTCTGAACTCGGCGTGGAAATACCCCTGATTTTCATCAAATGTTTCGTATGTTTCATAATCAATATAGAAATACTGATAATGGTCCTCATTGCTTTCATTGACGAGTTCAACTGTGGCACGCTTTCTGAATGGCATTGGTACATAGCAGTTCAGGGCGCACCCCCTGTTAAATCTGTTATTGTGTCTTGTTGAAGCAGTGAAAAAAATCGACTGAAAAGAATTTACAATTCCATGACCCAAACAGAAAAAATCTCCAAGTGGAACACTTACAGAGGGATAATCGCAGTCATCCCATGTGATTTTCAAAAGGCATTCCCTGTAATGATTTCCCTGCGTCATCCATATGTGTGTGATTCTACCTGGGCCTTTGATATCAGCAAGAATTTTTGAGCTGCCAGCAGGAATAGTCCAGTAATCTTTATTTCTTCCAGTTATATCCCATGAGGAAAATCTACCTGTTTTACCCTTTTTCAACCCTGAAATATCAGAAAACATAACTTCTCCTATTTGTAATACTCACTTTCTTCAAAATTCTCATTACCCACAGCCTTGATAGAAAATCCTGCACCCACTTTAGAAATTGTAAA
>DYKA01000025.1:10057-19218 GCA_020722805.1 Vermiphilus sp. | reverse complement strand
GCGGTAATTAAAATTTGGAAATTAAATGATGAGACGGGGTTCACTGGATACTTACCTTTTTTGAACAGGAGGACCACATGGAAGAAATGAATTACGCTGACATTGTGCAGGCAGAAGAAATGGCAGATGCAAAATTCTGGCTTGAAAGGATGTTGATGAATCTGACCGCAATTGCATCTACTGATGAGATAAAGCCAGACATTTATTGTATTTCCCAGGATTGGGGCAAATTGCGCATGGGCGCTTCAGTTAGCGGCAGTCCCCTTTGTCTTGCAGGAAATATCTATTCAATAGGACTTGGAACTCACGCAGAAAGCAAGATTCGCGTTCGTCTGCCGTCTGGTATCCTGCGCCTTACAGGGTTATGCGGGGTAGATGATAATACCAGTACACGCAAAAACTGCAAAGCCCTGGTGTTCAGCATTGAGGCAGGCAGAAGAAAAATATGGGAAAGCAGACCTCAACTGGCAGAATCCGAGCCGGCAGAAATAGACATTCCAATGAAAGGCATTCATGAGTTTGTTCTGTGCGTTCGTGGTCCGATTACATTTGCGCATGCCGATTGGGTAAACCTAAAGGCCCATCTAATCAATGGAAAAACTGTTGAGATAGGTAGGCCTGCTGAGATTTTTGGGTTTAGTTTCTGTTATGATAGCACGCCTTTCATTGAATTTTTCCACGGGTGGAAAGTCAGAAAGCAGTCCTTTCCTGAAAAAGATGGGATTATTCAACATTCAATCATACGGACTGATTCGCGGACCGGTCTGGTGGTCATCTGCGAGATTAAACAATATTCACGGTTTCCTGTGATTGAGTGGCAATTGAAATTGAAGAACTCATCCAGGCGATGTACGCCGATTATCAAAGATATTAAATCTTTAGATGTCAGGTTTAAATGGGACGATTTCCCATATTTATACTACTGGACAGGCGACTATTGTCAGCCGGATGGCTACGAACCATTTCGTGTCTCCCTAGCGCATGATGAAACCTTCCAGTTTTCTCCTGTTGGCGGCCGGCCGACCAACCGCGCATGGCCGTATTATAATCTCCAGTGGCCCTCAGCAAATCGCGGAATTATTGCTGTCATCGGCTGGCCAGGCCAGTGGATGGCAAACTTCAAAGGTGCAGAAGACAGCAGTGTGCATGTATCTGCTGGCCAGCAAATTACGCACTTCACTCTTTTGCCGGGTGAACAGGTTCGCACCCCGATTTCTGTTCTTATGTTTTATCGCGGGGGCTTCATCAGGTCTCAGAACTTGTGGCGGCGCTGGATGATGGCGCACAACATGCCGAGACAGAAAGGAAACCTTCCTCTTCCAATGCTGGCTGCATACAGCGGAAAGGCAGCTGGAAGCGAAATGGCACTTGAAACAGAAGAAACACAGATTCGCTCATTTAACGCATACAGTCGGCACGGTATAGAACTTGACTGCTGGTGGAT
This sequence comes from Vermiphilus sp., assembly GCA_020722805.1. GTDB lineage: Bacteria > Ratteibacteria > UBA8468 > B48-G9 > DTJG01 > DTJG01. The sequence goes on along the minus strand of DYKA01000025.1, from coordinate 17,774 downwards.
GGACGCGGGCTGGTATCCATGCGACGGCACCTGGTCTCATGTTGGAACCTGGGATGTTGATGAAACAAGATTTCCACGCGGCATTCGGGTAATCAGTGATTATTGCCGGAAAAAGAGCGTGAAAACACTTGTTTGGTTTGAACCTGAACGCGTACATCCTGACACCTGGCTCTGGAATAACCATCCTGAATGGCTTTTGAAATCAAACGGAATGAGTAATCGTCTGCTGAATCTTGGCAATCCAGCCGCACGAAGATGGCTTATAAACCATATTGACCGAATTATTAAGAAGCAGGGGATTGATATCTATCGCCAGGATTTCAATATTGACCCGCTGCCGTTCTGGCTGGCAAACGACAAACCAGACCGTCAGGGAATTACAGAGAACCACTATGTTGAAGGTTACTTGTCCTTCTGGAAAGCATTGCTGAAAAGAAATCCTGATATACTAATTGACAGTTGCGCCTCAGGCGGCAGACGTAACGACCTTGAAACAATGCGCCTTTCAGTACCCCTGCACAAAACCGATTATAACTATCAGGACAGCGCAGTAAAACAGGCATTCCATTACAGTTTGTATCAATGGATGCCATACTTTGGGGCGCCTTTGTGGCCCACTGACCGCGTTGATGCTTATGCATTTTACAGTTCGCTTGTTTCTATGACGCTGTTGAATTATGACCCTCTTTGCTCAGGTTTGGATTGGAAGTTGCTGAGGAAACTGACAGAAAAATGGCGATTGATTGCAGAGAATCTTTATTTTTACGGCGATTATTATCCCCTTATTCCGTACAATCGCGATGAAGACAGGTGGATTGCCTGGCAGTTTCACAGGCCTGATCGCGAAGAAGGCATAGTACAGGCCTTCAGGCGTGAAAATTGCCGCTCTGCCTCAATCCACCTGGCACTGCAGGGTCTTGACCCTGACGCGACATACAGCATTACCGACCTTGATGCAGGTGATAAAACAAAAAAAATTACAGGCAGAAAACTTATGGAGTCAGGTATTTCTGTGACAACTGAGAAAGCGCCTCAGGCAAAAATTTTAATCTACAGGAAAACCAGCCATGACTAAAGCAGTTGATAAAACCAAATTTTTGCTCAAAAATAAGGAACAACTGCAGAAACTTGGAACGACTGAGAAAAGGCGCATCAAAGATGTCATATGGATGAGGGAATCTGCATCGCTGGTATCCCAATCATTTGGACTTGGGGTTTTTATTGGTTTTACACCAACGGTTGGGATTCAGACAATCCTATGCTTTGTACTTGCGCGGCTTCTGAGAAAAAACTTTCTTGCTGTTTTTGCAGGCGCGTTCCTTCCTGCCGGCACGCCGTTACAGATTGCTTTTTTATACCTTACTTCCTATAAAGCTGGTTGTTTTCTGCTCGGGAAACCAAATAATGTCAGCACTTAATTTTCACAATGCAAATTTCTGGGTTATGTATTCATGATGGGGCGAAGAAACACTGCTTGCGCTCTGGACAGGCGGGATTTTCCTTGGCATTATATCAGGCGGATTAACCTATCTAATCTTGCTTCCCCTCATAAGAATAAGACGGAAACATGGGGCGAAAAATCAATAACTGGCTTATAAAAAATATAGTCGCGGCAACAAACATTTTAGCAAGCGTGGAAAAGTTTTTTCAATCATGCTTGGTGCTGCCTGGGAATGGGGTGTTCTTCCTACGTTTTTCATTTTTCTGACAAGATGGCTTGATACGAGAATTCGTCCGCCAATAATCATACCTGTCCCAATAAAAATTCCACTTGTAATCGCTTTTTTCATCGCGGGAATTTTTTCACCTGTCGTTCAATTTATGACATCACAAAACTTGGAGAAGGGATTTTTATTCCCGCTACCGAACCACCAAAAAAAACGGTTCTTTCGTAAATAAGTTGCACTAATTTTTGTAAGTCATTGATAATCAAGGAGATAGAGAAAAATGACACTTCCCAGTGAAAAAAGTGATATAAAGAGAATGGCTTATGGGTATAAAGATATTGATTATTTCAGATTAAAAATTCATCAACATTGCGGCCTTCTAAATCCAAGATTAAATACTATAAATGCAACTTAAATACGAAAGATCCAAAAATTCTATTACCCGCACATCAATAATATTTAGAGGTGTTGACCAGTTTTCATCTTCATAAGGTTTAATAACTGCTGATTTCGTTTGTGCCGGAGACGTGAGGTGAAAAAGAAAAATTACGGCCGAAAGAGAAATAATATAGGAGGTTTTTTTTTGAAATATGTTTGCCATTTTCACAAATTAGACAAAAATGCCCTGTAAAAGTTTAGATTGATGATAAAATTATGAGTATGAAAGAAAAAGTTGCTATTGTCAAGTGCCAGAATTACAAGAAGGCAAATGTAAAAAATGCAATAAACAGAATTTTTGATTTACTTGATTGCAAATTTTCATGGCAGGACATTCTTATCAAACCCAACATGCTTTCAGCCCGTATCCCTGATGATGGAGTCACAACACACCCGGTTATTCTTGAAGTTCTTTCAGAAATTCTTCCTGGAAAGGTCTATATTGGAGACAGTCCACCAGGGTCGCAGAGGGAGATTGAACAATACTGGGAAAAATGCGGCTATGCTGAAATTGCTTCAAAAACAAAGGCAGAACTTGTAAAGATTGAAGGCAAAAGCAAGATGTTTAACCTGAAAGCCGCAAACAGAACTGTTTCTTTTCCAGTTTCTGAATTTGCTCTTACCCACCCTGTATTTAATGTTCCAAAATTCAAAACCCACAATATTACAATTTTAACTCTTTGTATGAAAAATCTTTATGGGTTGATACCAGGATTTTCAAAAGGCCTTCTTCATGCGCAATTTCCAGAGCCAGAATTCTTTAATCAGTTTATTGTTGAGATGTACAACCTTCTCAAAGATAGGGTTATTTTTAATCTTGTTGATGCTGTTGAAATAATGGATGGAAATGGTCCTGCCTCTGGCAGGAAAAAGCATTATGGTTATCTTATTGCAGGGAAAAATGCAGTATGTGTTGATGCTTTCTGCGCTGGTATCGCAGGGCTTACACTGCAGATGGTTCCATTTCTCAAGATTTATAGCGCAAAATACAGGATGCCTGATTTTGTAGTTGTCGGGGATGAACCTGAAATAATCCATGATTTTAAGTCTCCCTCATCATCAACAATTTTCAAAATCCAGGGCAAGCCAGTACTATCAAATATGTTGAGGTTCACAGCAAGAAGGCTCAAAATTATACCAGTAATACAACATAATCACTGCAAAAAATGTATGGAATGCTTTAACATTTGTCCCGCAAAGGCAATATCAAAGGATTTGAAAATAGACAGAAAAAAGTGTATAAATTGTTTATGTTGTTTTGAGGTATGCCCCCACAAGGCAATAAAAGTGAGAAAAAGTTTTCTTGCCAAGTTTATTCTGCCATAGAAGGGGTAAATGGTGAAAAACAATCAGAGGGAAGTCTGGGGTTCAAAAATCGGGGTAATCCTTGCAGTTGCTGGCAGTGCAATAGGGCTTGGCAATTTCTTAAGATTCCCTGTACAGGCAGTAAAAAATGGCGGTGGCGCATTTATCATTCCATATTTGATTTCATTTTTACTTTTAGGTATTCCTCTTATGTGGATTGAATGGACTATTGGAAGGTTTGGCGGAGGATTTGGACATGGAACTGCACCAGGAATGTTTCATAACATCGCAAACAAAAACAGGTTTGTGAAATATTTTGGTATCATCGGAATTTTTGGTCCTATTGTAATTTATATTTATTACACCTATATTGAATCATGGCTTCTTGGATATGCCTTTTTTTCTTTAACAGGAAACCTTGCCCTTTGCCAGGATCAAACATCAATGGTCTCTTTCTTAAAAGGATATCAGGGGCTTGAAAAAAATCAGTTTTTTTCATCAATAATCCCTGCGTATATATTTTTTGTTCTTACCTTTATCCTGAACATTCTCACTGTTGCAGGCGGAATACAGAAAGGAATTGAAAGGGTATGCAGGTACGGGCTGCCAGTACTTTTTCTGATGGGAATTATTCTTATGGTAAGGATTTTAACTCTTTCACCGATATATCCTGAACATATTGACTGGACACCAGGTAAGGGACTTGGCTTTTTGTGGAATCCTGATTTTTCAGCACTTCTTGATGCAAAGGTTTGGCTTGCGGCAGCAGGTCAGATATTTTTTACCCTGAGTGTTGGGATAGGTGTAATACTTACATATGCAAGTTATCTCAAGAAGAATGAAGATATCATCCTTTCAGGACTTACTGCTGCAGCAACAAATGAATGGGCAGAGGTTGTTCTTGGTGGAAGCATTGCAATAACATCAGCATTTTTATTCTTTGGACCCGAAGGTATAAAAAATGTTGCAGAAAGTGGTGCCTTTAATCTTGGTTTTGTGGCAATACCATTGACACTCAACCATATTCATTATGGTTTTATTTTTGGTTTTTTCTGGTTTATGCTTTTGTTCATTGCAGGAATAACATCTTCAATATCTCTTGCCCAGCCGGCAATTGCATTTTTAGAAGATGAGTTTAATTTTGATAGAAAAAAATCTGTGAAGATCTTTGCATCTGTGACATTTGTTCTCTGCAATTTGAGTGTGTTTTTATTAAGCAAGGGATTTGTTGATGAACTTGACTTCTGGGGTGGGACATTTGCACTGGTATTGTTTGGAACAATAGAAGCAATTTTGTTCTCCTGGGTTTTTGGAATAGACAGAGCATGGGATGAAATGCATGCTGGTTCTGATTTGACACTGCCACGCTTTTACAGGTTTGTCATTAAATACATTACACCGAGTTTACTTGTGATAATTCTTGTTTTCTGGTTCATAAGGGAAGCAAAGGATGTTGTATTGATGAAAAATATTTCTGCTGAAGTAATGCCCTATATAATCTTCACGCGATTTGTACTGTTTGCTTTACTTGTTGCAATTGCCTGGCTTGTCCACATCGCGTGGAAGAAAAAGGAGGCATAATAGTATAATCTAAATGTGGTTTTTATTGTTCCGATATTGACAGGGGTAATTATTGTGGATACTTTCAATCTGCTAAAGGCGAAAATGGGAAAATTATGACAATATCAGGTTGGGTATTGATGATATGCACATGGTGTTTTATAACAGGACTTCTTGTTTTCTGCTTCTGGAGAACATTCAAGAAATAGTAGTTTTCCCATTCTAAAATCCCCATTAAATTTTTGTTAAAGCTTCTGTTATTGCAGAAAAGACAGAATCTTTCATGATATATTTGTCTCTTATCCCCAGCCTTTCATAAACCCTTACCCCCCAGTGCATCATTGAAACCCATCGTGTTACACCACTGGTTACAACCCCAAATACCCTTGGAGCAAGTAGTCCGGATGCATCTGTGATATCAATTTCCTTCAGTATACCGGGTATATAACAACCTTCTTTGTGTGTATCAACAACATCGTCAACAACAGTGGCAGAGATTTTTTCATCAAAAATAGAATAATAAAGACATGCCCCTGCTGCTTCACCAATTCCATAAAGGAAAAATTTTGTATTTGCACATTCAGAAAGATTGCGGAAAAATTCAACAATATATTTCAAATCATTGATCCACATCATAACCGGAGTAATACCTACAAGTGCGCCTGCCCTTAAAAGACAATAGTTTCCCTGCGTTATGTCAGCAGCGTTTCTTCCGCACCCTCTTGACTCAATAAGTATCAAATTACAATTTTGTGTCGGCTCACCAATTTTTTTCATTAGTGTGATTGTATCGTGTCTATAGTCCCCAAGTGCAAGAATTGTTGTTTCCGCTGGTTTTTTTGAAAAATATGCTTCAATGTAAGTTTCCATGCCTGCTGTTTCTCCTGTGAATCTTGAGAAGAACTTTTCGCTTGTATCCCAGTTTCCAATATTTTTTATTTCCATTTTTTCATCACATCTTTTAAGCCAGTGAAAGACATTATTTTTTAATTGTTGTACAGCTTCTTTCCGGATTATTTCCCAGTCATTCTTATTTTCAGGCAGATGTCTTGTTCTTTGAACTGTTAAAAATTCTGGCAAAAGGTCCAATCTATTTGGCTGGGGAGATTTTCCATTAAAAACACTCATCGTATGTTCCGGGATGACATCATCACTGAGCCCGATATCTGGATGTTTTTCTTCTGCGACAAATCTATCAAACCACTGATTGATTTTTTTTATGGATTCATTTGAATATGCATGGGGCCCCGGATATTCAAAAAGTTCGCATTTTTCTGGACATCCATAAATTTGGTAAATCTTTTTGACCTTTTCATAAAGTGTTCTATATTCTTCTACTGAAAAAAGATTGTCCTGTGAAGCAAAGCAGTAAAGAACTGCTCTTGGAGCAATAAGAGCAGAAAAATCGCAACTGTCCCTTTGAAAAACCCCATTGGCAAACATGCAATCACAGTGTTGAAACATTGTTCTGTTTCCAATTGCCGACTTGAGGGTGCTTATGCCTGCTGAAGTTGCAACAGCCTTTATTCTTTCATCCGCAATTGCAAGAAAATGGCTATGTGCACCACCTCCTGAAATTCCTGTTGCTCCAATTCTGTCAACATCAACCTCTGGCATCTGGCACAAAACAATTAGTGCACAGATTGAATTCAAGAGTTCTCCTCCTGCTGCTGTATAGCCAAGTGAAATCCAGTCAAGACGTTTTCCTGAAAATAAGCCATGATGCCAGCCAGTATTTTCACTCTGTTTAATCGTCTCAAAAATAAAGCATGCATATCCTCTTTTTGCCCACATAACTGGATGTTTTTGATACCAGTGTGTTCCTATACCTGCATGGCCACAAACATATAAGACTGCAGGAAGTTTTTTTTCAGGAAGCGGGTTTGGTATATAAAAATGCCCACTGCTCCAGCAATCAGGTAAAATCTGGTATGCAATCTTCTTAGCAGTAAAACCTTTTCCTTTGAACTCACCAAGGATTTTTATCACAGGGCTCAGATTTTCAACAGACACATTTAATCCCATTGAAATGAAAAATTCTTTTTTTCTCTGTTTTTTTTCTATTTCCCAGTCATTGAGGTTTTTTATATGGGTAAGTGCATTGTCAGTTATCTCAGATGCTTTATCAACATAATATTGCCATAATGTTTTGTTCATTTTTACTCCTGTTATGCCGCTGAAAAATTCTATTCAACTTTTACTTATGATTATATTTTCATTTTATACAATGTCAAAAATCTATATCGCAAGAAAATGTTGATGAGACTTGTTAAAAATGATAGGATAAATGAGAATTTTTCGGAGGTAAAATGCTCAAAATAGGAATTGTTGGTGCTGGTAATCGTGGTATTGGTTGCTATGGACTTTATATCCTGAAGGAGAAAAAAGATATTGCGCAGGTTGTAGCCATATCAGATCCAGACATAAAACGGCTCAAGGCGGCACAATTGGCATTAAAACTTCCATCTGAGTGTATTTTTACTGACACAAACAAACTGCTTGAAATGAAAAACCTTGATGCAGTTATTATCACAAGCCCTGATTATACCCACAAATATATAGCGGTTTCTGCATTTAAGCATGGGCTTGATGTTCTGTGCGAAAAACCCCTTGCACTTACTGTTAAAGATTGTGACGATATACTTGCCGCACAGAAAAAATCAGGCAAAATTCTTTGTGTGGGATTTGTGTTGAGATACAACAATTTTTATAGAAAAATGTATGAAATTGTCAACATTGAGAAAAAA
>DYKA01000025.1:0-9957 GCA_020722805.1 Vermiphilus sp. | reverse complement strand
ATTGAGAAAAAATAGTGGAGGGCTCCTTGTTCAGAAAGCAACACATTCTATTGATATTCTTAACTGGATTGTAAACAGCAGAGCAAAAAACGTTTATGGAGAAGGTGGATTGGCTGTTTTTGGTGGAAAAGAGTCAAATACAAAGACCTGTTCAAAGTGTTCAAAGAAAAAAGTATGTCCGGAGGCGCTTATTAACAAAAGGATTTCATGGGATTATGGGGTTTCTGGTTTTACAATGGAGGTTGATGATAAGTGTGTTTTTGCAAAAGAGATTGATGTTTATGACCACGAGGTTCTAACAATTAACTATGAAAACAATACTAAAGCGTTTTTCATTGAGAGTCAATTCACCCCTGATTATAAAAGAGAATTCTGGTTTATTGGTGATAAAGGAAGAATGTACGGAATAGACCCATACATTGTTTCTGAAAAAGATAGAAGAAAACTATACATTGAGATTGTTTACAGGCATACAAGAAAAAAAGAAATTATCCCTGTGAAACTGGCACCTGGTGGACACGGAGGAGGAGACCCGTCTCTCATAGAAGACTTTATCAGTTGCTGTATTTCAAGAAAAAAACCACTTGCAGATGGTGAAACTGGCAGGGAAAGTATTGCAATATGTGCTGGCGGAGAAAAATCAATAGAAACAAAGAGAATTATTAATATCAGGTAAAACATGAATACTTATATGCGGATTTCAAAGATAATGGCACTGGCATATGAAAAGCAGATTGTTATTCCTGCTTTTAATGTTGCTTACCTTCCGATGATTAAACCAATTTCAGACGCACTCAAAGAATGCAGAACAATTGGAATTATTGAGGTTTCAAGACCCGACATTGAAAATTTCGGGGCAGAAAGTGTACGAGCAGTTTATGAAGAATATATGAAAAGTGCTGATATGAAGTTTACTTTCCTTCATCTTGACCATGTTCCTGTGATAGATGAAAACTTTATGCCTGTAAACTGGTTGGCAATGATTGAAGAAGGAATAACACTTGGCTTTGATTCAGTGATGATAGATGGCTCCCGGCTTAATTTTAATGAGAATGTTCGCATCACAAAAACTGTTGTTGATATCTCTCACCTCAACAATATCTGTGTTGAGGGAGAGCTTGGTTATGTTTTCGGACATGAAACTACTGTACCTCCTCCATATGAAGAAATCTTTGAAAAAAAATTGGGTTTTACAGATATCAATGAGGCTGCAAAATTCGTTGAACTAACACGCGTTGATTGGCTTTCTGTTTCCGCTGGTTCAATACATGGTGCGATTTCAGGATCTGCCAGGGATCTGAAAAAAATCAGGGCAAAACTTGATATTGAACATATTAAAAAATTAAAAGAAGCAACAAAAATTCCTCTTGTACTCCATGGTGGGTCAGGAATTGAAACTGAATACATTATTTCAGGGATAAAGGCGGGTATAACAAAGATCAATATCGGTACTGAAATCAGGCAGGCATATGAAAAAGGAATTGAGCATTCTCAAAAATATGCTGAAGATAGTGTAAAAGACACAATCAAAAAATTAATTGATGATTATCAGATAAGGAATTCAGTCGACATACTCATGCCTGATTGAAAAAATCCGAAGAATTCTTGATCAATCTTTTGAATTCAGGAAGGCATTCTTTATAGAATAGTTTCCACCCTTCACACAGAACACTTTTTGTCCCTGGTAATCTGTGTTTCTGGCAGTCACCAGCACAGAACCTGAGATATTCGCATCTATTGCAGTCAGAATGCCACAGGGTTTTCTGTGCACCAAATCTTTTGTATTTTTCAGAATCAAGAAGGGTTTGCCAGTCATCCTTTGTTATATTGCCAAGGAGTGTATAATCTTTTACAAAAAAATCGCAGGGATAAACATCTCCATTGTGTTCAATCACAAAGTACTGGCAGCAGTTTTTTTCCATCTGGCATATGCCTGGTGGTAAACCAAGTAAAACAGATATGATTGAATCAAAAAGCCGTATTGATGGTCTTTGTTTTTCATTCAGCCACAACTGAAATATCTCGCACAGAAATATTCCCCATTGTTTTCCGTCTATTGTCCACGGCAGTTTTTTCCCGTTTCTGTCATATTCAACACACGGGATATATTGATGGTAATAAGAGCCGATATCCTTGAGAAAGTTATAAACCGTCTTCCCTTTTTTCACGTGGGCAGATGTGACAACAGTAAGGGTGTTGAACTCAACATTATGCTTTTGAAGAATTCTTACAGCTGACAAAACCTTACTGAAGGCATTATCCCCACCAGGTATATGCCTGAATCTATTGTGCAGTTCTTCCGGGCCATCCAGGCTGATGCCCACAAGAAATTTTTTCTCTGAAAAAAATTCTGCTGCCTCATCATCAATAAGATAACCATTTGTCTGAATTCCATTTCCAATCACAGAACCCGGACCCGCAAAGAGTTTTTGAAGATTTGTCGCGCTTTTGTAAAAATCAAGTCCCATAAGCAGTGGTTCTCCACCCTGCCACGAAAAAATATATTGGTTCTGTTGTGTTTTAAGGTATTTTTCAATAAGCACAGTAAGGATATCCGGGGACATTCTTGTTATTTTACCCCTGTAAAGTGGTAATCCTCGATAAAAGCAATAATCACAACTGGAATTACACTCAGCTGATGTTGGCTTGATAAGCAGTGAAAATTGTTTCATAATAATAAAATTATACCATTCATTGGAGGGGGAGATGAAAAAAAAGCCGAATATTCTTTTTATTACAAGCGACCAGCAGCATTACAACACACTTGGTTGCATAAATCCCGAAATAAAAACACCCAATCTTGATAAACTTGCAGCACAGGGAATAAGATTTACCCGTGCGTACTGCACAAATCCAACCTGCACTCCTTCAAGGTCATCTTTGATAACTGGAAAATATCCAAGTCAGCACGGAGCATGGGCACTGGGAACAAAACTTCCTGAAAGCGAACCAAATCTTGGCGAATATCTTTCTCTGCATGGTTATCAAACAGCACTCATCGGCAAGGCACATTTCCAGCAATTAAAAAGCATACCTGAATATCCTTCAATTGAGTCAAATCCATTTATGCAAGATCTTGACTTCTGGAGAAATTTTCATGGGCCATTTCATGGGTTTGAGTATATTGAACTTGCAAGAAACCATGCTGATGAATATCATGTTGGACAGCATTACGCCATATGGATGGAAAGAAAAGGGCTGAAAGATTGGAGAAAATATTTCAGAGCTCCAGCAGGCACAGTGAAAAAGCAGCAGAGGTGGCGCTGGAAACTACCTGAAAGATTTCACTATGATGTCTGGATTGCAGAAAGCACAAAGAAACTTTTGAGAAGGTATCACAGAAAAAATCAGAATTTTTTCCTGTGGGCAAGTTTTCTTGATCCCCATCCACCTTATCTTGTTCCAGAACCATGGGATACGATGTATGACCCTGAAAAATTGACAATTCCACATGTAAAAAAGGCCGAACACAAAAAAAATCCTCCTCATTTTCAATTAACCCAAAAACAGAACCCTGATTTTTCCGCATGGATGGAATCAGGTATGGGACTTCACGGTTTTCATTCACATCTACCCTTGATCAAAACGCTTCCAAAGGATACTGCTGTCTATTATGGAATGATAAGCTTAATGGACAAGTATATCGGTGAGATCATTGATGAACTTGATACTCTTGGTCTTTCCGAAGATACAGTTGTTATTTTTACAACTGACCATGGACACCTTCTCGGTCAGCACGGTCTTGCAGCAAAGGGTGCATTCCATTATGAAGACCTTTTAAGGGTACCTTTTATTGTGAGGTGGCCAGGGAAAATTCCTGAAAATAAGGTTTCAGATGCCCTCATTTCATTTGTTGATTTTGCGCCAACTATTATGTCGCTATGTGGAGTTAATTTGGTAAAAACGATGTCTGGCATTGACCAATCATCTGTTTTTCTTGGGAAAGAAAAGAGAATGAGAAACTGGGTTCTTGTTGAAAACAGACATGAGCCGACAACAATCCATATAAAAACCTATATTGAAAAAAGATACAAAATCACTGTGTATTATAGAAGAAATTATGGAGAACTGTTTGATCTTGAGAAAGACCCTTTTGAATACAATAATTTATGGAATGAGCCTGAATATAATGGATTGAAACAAGAATTAATAAAAAATCTTCTTTTTGCTGAAATGGAAAAAGAAATACTGTGGATGCCCAGGGTTTGCAGTGCGTGATGAAAAAATTTTTCTTGATCGTGGGGATGTTGTTTCTTGACATATCTTCGGGATACTGCCTTCCTCCAAGGGTGCTATTTGATTTTGAACAGGATACAGGCAACTGGTCTGTTTTAGATGATTCTCAAACAAAGGGCAGTATTGAACTCAGCAAGGAAAATGCCACTGTGGGAAGTGGTTGTCTGAAATTTTCAGCACAATTCCCTGGAGAAACAGGAATAAAGGTTTTGCTTAATGAGAACTGGATTGGATATCAGTCATTAATTTTTGATATGATTGTGAATGAAACTCCATTGTCGCAGATAAAGTTTTTTGTCTATATTAAGGATAAGGAATGGCTCTGGTATCAAACAAATCAGAGGATTGTTAGATACGGTAGAAACACGATATCAGTTAACATCTCTGGTTCAAGCCTTGACCTTACCCCAAGGGGACATAGAAAACCCTGGAACCAGTATTCGTCCGAAACAATAAGAGAAATTGGCATAAAGTTTTTAAGTGATGGGAAATTTTCCCAGGCAATTTATATTGACAATGTGCGGCTGTCTCCGGTTCTTTTTTCATCAGTCAGATTTAATGCGTCAGAGGTTCCTTTATACGAAAGGTTTGAGGTTTCTTTCAAAACACCTGTCTATTTTGAAAACCCTTTTGACCCTGACTGTATTGCAATTGATGGGCACTTTGTTTCTCCATCAGGAAAGGAAATAGTTGTTCCTGGATTTTTTTATCAGGATTTCTATTTTGGAGGTCCTGGAAACAAAGGAGAGGATAATCTTCAGCCACAAGGGCTCCCTGAATGGAGAATAAGATTTTCTCCACTTGAAAAAGGAATGTACAGGTTTCGGATAGTCGCCACAATAAACAAGGGAGATGAAATAATTTCAACACAACCAATGACCTTCAAAGCAGTTTCATCTACAAAACATGGCTTTATTCAGGCAAGTAAAAAGGACAGCAGATATTTTGAGTTTGATGACGGAACATTTTTCTATCCAATCGGACACAATATCCGCTCTCTGAATGACAACAGATATTCTCAGATATGGAAACGGCCTCTTGCAGCACAGAGTGGTACAGTAAACTTTGATACATGGCTTGCAGACATGGAGGTAAACAAGGAAAACTTCTTTGAAACATGGATGGCAGCGTGGTGGCTTGCTATTGAATGGAAAAATGGCTATGGGTTTTATGAAGGGCTGGGAAGGTATAACCTGAGAAATGCATGGAAACTTGACTGGATTCTTGAAAGAGCAGAAAAAAGAAATATCTTCATTCAACTGTTGATAGTGAATCATGGTTCTGTGAGTACATTCTGCGACCAGGAATGGCAGGATAGCCCGTACAACATAAAAAATGGAGGGTTTCTTAATTCTCCAGAAGAGTTTTTCACTGATGACCGAGCAAAGACGCTTTTCAAAAAAAGATTGAGATATATTGTGGCAAGATGGGGATACAGTCCGAATATCTTCTCATGGGAACTTGTGAATGAAATGAACCTTATTGGCGCAAGTGGAGAATTTTATAAAAAGGATATACTCGCAAAGTGGTACGCAGAAATCGGTGATTATCTTGCCAGGATTGACCCTTGGAATCATATGATAACAGGTCATTACACAATCCTTTATGATAGTGATGTTTTCAGATTGCCTCAGGTTGATTATGTATTGACAAACGGCTATTATGGTGTAGGTAAGGGTAATATCGTTGATACTCTCAAACATATTGCAAGTTTCAACGCAAGGTTCAACAAGCCGCATTTTGTTTCTGAATACGGTGGCAACTGGAATGCTGGTCCTGAATCCCTTCTTGAAGCAGATATACACAATGGAATATGGGCAGGATGTCATCTTCCATTTGCTGCAATTCCTTTGTATTGGTGGCACAATCATATTGAAGAAAAAAACCTTTATTTCTATTACAAAGCCCTTGCTAATTATATGATGTTTGAGGATAGATTGAATACAAGATTAGACCCAAAAAAAATCACAATTTCAGGAGAAAACTCAAATAAAGTTGGAAACCTGTGTATGGCGAGTGAAAACAGGGCGCTTATCTGGATTTATGGGCAGGATAGATTGAATCGTCCACCTGCAGATTCAGACGAGTTTCTGACAAAAAATAACCAGTGTTTGATTGACGGCTTGCTTCCCGGAGATTATGTGATAGAATTTTGGGATACATATGCAGGAATTATTAAAGAGACAAAAAGAGTAAAGAATGAGGGCACACTGAACTTTCAACTGCCTGATTCAAACAGAGATTTCGCAGTAAAACTTTATAAAATAACATAAAGGTATGGTGCAAAAAGAAAACTTTCAAGGAAAGAACAATTAACCATAGATTTTGACAACAACACGCACAGGAGGAAATAGATGAAAAAAATTCTTTATTTTTATGATAAGGCGCATATCTCGGAAACAGCAAGATTGGAGGTTGAAAAAATTTTTGCTTCTGACAGCAGATTTTCTCTTCAAACAGGTTCAGACGCAGGACTTCTATCCTCACTGAAAGAAAAAAAATATGATGCTGTGATTGTTTTTGTTTCTGAAGAAAGAAGGTTGACTGAGCCGGAGCAAAAAGGAATTGTTGATTATATAAAATCAGGCGGCGGGATTATTCTTGTCAATTCTTCAATTAAAGTGATATTGAAAAATTCTGACATCAGAAATGCTGCTGGAATTACTGCTGCTGAAGATAAGGGCACTCAGCAATTTTCTGTTTTTGTAAATGATAAGAGCCATTATATAACGACAAGATTTCCGTCTGAATTCAATCTGACCGACAGATTTTACGCTGTAAAGCTTAGCAGTTCAGAAATGTTGTTTCATACATTATGGTGCAATGAAAAATTTCCTGTTGTTTGTGTGAATGAATATGGAAGGGGTAGATTTGCCTGCATAATTCCTGGCGGTAATGTTTATGTGTGGAAAAATTTTGATTTCAAGAAAGTTGTTCTCAGGACAGCAGCGTGGTGCTGCGGAGAAAAACAAAGAGAACAAACAATCAGATGCGGGCTGATTGGATACGGACCAATGTTCGGCATGGGTAAAGGGCATGCAACATGGATAAATTCAACAATCGGGATGAAAACAATTGCGGTGTGCGATACAAATCCTGAAAGGGTTAATGCGGCAAAGCAGGAACTTCCTGATTTGAAAGGGTACTTTACAGACACTGATGAAATGTTGAAGATGAAAGAGATTGATTTAGTTGTTGGAATAGTCCCCCACAATGTCCATGCTGAAGTTGCCTTGAAAGCATTTGACTACGGGAAGCATGTTATTCTTGAGAAACCTTTTTGCATCAGTGTTAAAGAGGCAAATAAACTTATAGAAACAGCCAGAAAGAAAAATCTCATGCTGAGCGTTTTTCATAACCGAAGATGGGACGGAGACTATATCACGATAAGAGATATCGTTGAAAAGGGTCTCATAGGAGAAATCTTTCATATAGAGTGTTTTATCGGTTCTTATTCTCATCCACGATATTGGTGGCGTTCTGACAAAAAAATCAGTGGCGGCGTGATGCATGACTGGGGAGCGCACTTTATTGACTGGATTTTGAATCTTGTTCCATCCAGGATAACCGGTATATATGGCGATTTCCAGAAAAGGGTGTGGTTTTCTGTTTCAAACGAAGACCATGGCCAGGCAGTTATAAGATTTGAAAATGGCACAACTGCTGACTTTATGATTTCTTCAATTGCTGCGATAAGCAAACCGAAATGGAAGATACTTGGAACAAAAGGTGCCATTGAGGTATCGTGGGACACAACCGACAGGATAAATCTCGTCAGCTATGCTTCTGAAGTGAAACAGGAAGGCGTTGTAAAAGTTACTCTCCCTGGATATGGCTGTACAGAATATTACAGGAATATTGCAGACCACCTTTTGATGGACGAAGAATTGATTGTAAAACCAGAGCAATCAAGAAGGGTGATAGGAGTTATTGAGGCAGCAGAGCAAAGTTCAAAATCAGGGAAAGTTGTTGTTCCCTTTGAAAACTGTGAATAGAATCAATCTATGATATATTTCCCGTTTACTTAGAGGAGGAAAGTGGAAAATAGGGCAAAAGATTTGCTTGTGGGCACAGCAGAAGTGGAGATAACCCCGCCTATTGGCACGATGCTTGCGGGTTCTCTTAAACCAAGGCCTTCAATCGGAATAGAGGACCCCCTTTATGTGAAGGCAATTGTGATGGAATCAAAGGGAAGAAAACTAACCTATGTAATCTTTGACCTTGTTGCACTTGAAAGAAAAATAGCAGATAAAGGTTTGATGCTTGCTTCAAAAAAAACAGGCATATCTTCAGAGAACATAGTTTGGGCTGCAAGTCATACTCACACAGGTCCATATACAACCAATCTTTTTTCAGATGATTCGGCTGTGAATAAAAAGTGGCTTGCAACCATTCCAGAAAAAATGGCTGAGTGTATTATTGCTGCTGATAAGGCAAAGAAACCAGCAGGATTCTGCAGGTTGCGAAGTTTTCACTTTGGACTCGGCCACAATCGCAGGATAAGGTTCAAGAACGGCACAGCCATAAACACCTGGCTTCTGGTGAATGCTCCTGTTGACCAGCAAGCAATAGGCGCAGCAGGCCCGATTGACCCTGAGATTGGCATTCTTTCTTTTGACGATGAAGATGGCAAACTTATGGCGGTTGTATTTCATTATACCCTGCACACCAATACCAATTTTGGCCCAAAGTTTAGCGCTGACTATCCAGCAATTGTTGCATCAAGAATCCGTGAGAGGTTTGGACACCAGGTAGTAACACTTTTCGTGCCGGGTGCCTGTGGAAATATCAATTCAACAGGTGGTAACCACAGAAAGATAGGAGATGCTCTCGCAGAAAAAATAATTGCAGCCCTTGAGACAAGAAAGGTTCAGAAATCTCCGCTGTATCTTGGCGTTAAGAAATGTGAGATTACTGTCCCGAGAAGAGATTTTACTCAGGATCAAACAGAAAGAATAAGAAATTCTGGATGGGACATTGAATCTCAGAAAGTTTTCTTTGAGGAACTTGAAATGATGCGGAGACAGGGAAAAAAAGAAGATAAAACAATCCTGCAAGCATGGTGCATAGGAGAAACCGGTTTTTTATCATTGCCAGGCGAAATTTTTGTAGAATGGGGATTGAAAATAAAACAAGAAAGTCCGTTTCCATGGACATATCCGGTGGAACTTGGAGGGGATTATCTGGGATATCTTATTACACAGCAGGCATGGCAGGAAGGCGGCTATGAATCGTTAATTGCCCAAAGTTCAAGACCTTCACCTTCTGGTGTTGAAAATATGGTGAACAATGGACTTGAGATGCTTAGGTCCCTTTATAAAAAATTTTGATAACAAACTTTTGCACGAAATAGGAAAATACAAAGTAAGAAGAGACATAACATCAGTGAAGGTGTGATGTGTAGGCACAAAGTAAAAAGCATTAAAGACTATGTGCCTTTGTGCCTGTAAATATAAACAATGTGAGGGGATTTAGAGGAGTTGAACATATGGGAATATAAAGGGGTGTGCACCCCTTTATGGTCAAAATTTTGCACGAAGCAAAATTTTGGTGATATATAAAAAGAGGATGAATTGATATGAGTAAATCCTCCGTAGTTCCCCTTTTTCTTTCCCTCTTTCATAAAGAGGGAAGAGAGAGGGCGAAAGAAGGAGGGATGGATTTTGGGAGATGATACGATAAAAGTCAAAAAGGTGAATACTCTGGATAATAAAGTAAAAT
>DYKA01000137.1 GCA_020722805.1 Vermiphilus sp. | reverse complement strand
AAGAGATTCTTCCATGGTGTAAGGAAAACAATGTTGGTGTAATCTGTTACAGTCCAATGTATTATGGACTTCTCGCAGAAAAATTTGATGAAAAAAGAATTGCAAGGATGTCTGAAGACGACTGGAGAAAAAAACTCCCAGAACTTACAACAAATCATTCAATCTATCTCAGATTCTTTGATGAATTTAAGAAGATCGCTGATGAATTGAATATGACAACAGGGCAACTTTCAATATCATGGGTTCTTGCTCATCCTGTTGTAACGGGTGCGATTGTTGGTGCAAGAAAACCATCACAGATTGAAGAGATAGTAAGCAATTGTTCTTTCCAGATTTCCTCAGAGATAAAAAACAGGCTTGACAATCTCTTAGAAGATTATCCTGAACTGGTAAGGCGGTGATATGAAAAAAGACAATCTGTCTTTTGATGTTTTCAACAGTTCTCCTGTTGAATATAGACCTGTACCATTTTTGTTCCTTAACCATTATCTTGATGATAATGAACTAATATGGCAGATAAATGAAATAAAGGAAAAGGGCCTCAGGGGATTTTTTATGCATCCGAGACCAGGATTGCTTACTCCATATATGTCTTCTGAATTCAGAAAAAAAGTAAGGATTATGGTTGAACAGGCAGCAAAAATAGGAATTGAGGCCTGGCTTTATGATGAGGACCCGTATCCAAGCGGGGCTGCTGGAGGAAAGGTTATATATCACCATCCAGAGTTCAGGTCAAAAAGACTTGATGTAAAAACACAAATTTTTGAAGGAAAAAAAACAATTAAATTTGATATGCCCATAGGTTATGTTGTGGCAATTTTTGCAATAAAGCAGGGTTCAAGTAAGTATCAAGAGATTGTTAACCTTACAGAATTTGCCGGTCCTATCAGGGAAGAGTGGGCATTTTGTAGAAGATACAATACCTATTATGCTTCAATGCCTGCAGACACTTTCCCTCACTGGAGATCGGACACAACAGGTATTAAAAATCGCCTAATCTGGGATTGCCCTCAAGGAAAATGGAAGATTATATCTTTTGTTGAATGTTACGAAACAACTTACTGGGGACCATGGGGTGGGTATGTTGACCTTCTTAATAGTGATGCTGTTGAAGATTTTATTGAAAAGACACACGAGATTTATAAGAAGGATTTAGGAAAATACTTCGGGAAAACTATTCCTGGAATATTTACTGATGAACCAAAATGGATTGGCTGGCTTCCCTGGTCTCCAAAGTTTATTGATTTTTTTAAGAAAATAAAGGGTTATGATATTGTTCCATATCTTTATATGCTTGTTGAAGGAGATTCTGAAAAGGAAAGAAAAATCCGTTTTGACTACTGGGATGTTCTTACCCGCATGTTGAAGGATTCATTTTTTGACAAAATCTCACAATGGTGCGAAAAAAACAAAATTTCATTCACAGGACATGTGAGCCCTGAAGAAGAACCTGATTGGGCCGTTATATATCTTGGAGATTTGATGCAACATGCAAAATCTTTTCAGATTCCTGGAACAGATATCATTACATCCAGAATCGGAACAAACCAGTATCCTGTTATAGGTGTTGGTCCTAAACTTATTAGCTCTGTCGCAAGACAGCAGTCAAAGGAAAGGGTTCTTTCAGAATGCTTTGCACTTGAAGAATGGGATTTTACCCTGTCAAAAATGAAAAAGATTGCTGATTTCATGATGTGTCTTGGAGTAAATCTTATAAATCCTCATGGCTTTTATTATTCCATTGATGGACACAGGAAAAAAGAGGCATGCCCTTCCCAGTTTTATCAAACAACATACTGGCATTATTACAGGCATTTCAGCGAGTATATTGGAAGAGTCTGTTATATGCTTACAAGGTATGACTATCATTGTGAGTTTGCACTCTTATACCCGACACGCTCACTATGGCAGATTTTGCCAGCATACCGTCAGAAAGCAAAAGAGATCAGTGATTTTTTTGTTTTTATCAATAATCTTTTTGTTCACGAAAAAAGGCAGTTTGATTTTGTTGATGATATTGATTTTGTTGAAGCAAGAATAAAAAAAGGTACTTTTCACGTTGGTGCTGTGAAATATGAAACAATCATTGTTCCACCGCTATTGTATCCTGATAAGAAACTCATAAGTAAACTAAAAGAGTTTGCCTGTTCTGGAGGAAAAATTCTTTTCATTGGCGAAATTTTTGAAAGGATACCAGGCAATGTATTTTATGTTACTGCTCCGTGTAATATTACAGGCATGGATGAGAAACAAAGGAAAAAGATAGCAAAAAAGATTATTGAAAAACTTACTGAAATTAATGCACCTTCAGTGAAATTAAAAGGTAAAAACACAGAGGAAGTATTTGTATCCATAAGATCCGGGAATTCTTGCCCAATATATTTCTTTGCAAATCTTGGTGATGAAAAATCAGAATTTACTGTTGAAACAAAACAAAATTCTGACAAAGAAATCTGGGAACCTGCTAATGGGAAAAGATATTCAACTGTTGGAAACCCGGCCGATTTTTATCTCTCGCTGGAGCCGGGTCAGTCAGTTTTTGTTGTAGGGAAAAATAATTCTGAAAAAAATGTGCTTTCTGCTGCGCCTTTCCTTTTGAAAAGGTCTATTGTTAAACATCTTGATGGAGAGTGGAACTTTGAAATATGCGCAGACAATGTTCTTTTTCTCGGGATGTGGAATATGGTTAAGAAAACAGATGAAAAAATGTTTCTTGACGGCTCGTATAAAAATATAACGCATCCAGTGCTGCCTCCATGCCCTGTTGGCAAAATCAATGATCTTTCAAAGACAAAGATAAGATGGATGGAGCCAGTAGAATTTTCCTATCCATCCACAGTTTGGTATAAAATAAATTTCTATTGCTTTGACCGATCTTCTGCAGTCAAAAATTGCAAGTCTTTAATAATCAATGATTTATAAACTCCAAAAAACTC
>DYKA01000024.1 GCA_020722805.1 Vermiphilus sp. | reverse complement strand
CTTTAATAAAGGGGGACTTGGGGGGATTTAGGGGGATTTCAAAAGAGGGAGAAGATGAAAAAGGTGGATGTAGGGGGATTTGGGAAATTGAGAAAAAATAAAAACAATAGCCAAATTTGGCAGAACTTTTTTAATCTTAGGGAGAGTAAAAATGATAATGGAGCAAGTAAGATTATCTAAATATAAAGTTTTAAAATGCTGTCAGGTTGTAAGAACTGCTATGATAAAAGATAGACCTTCAGTTTTTGAAGGGATAGTAGAGGTAGATGAGACTTATATTGGTGGCAATTGGAGAAACAAAAATAAGGGGCAAAAGAAAAAAGAAGAAAACAAAAAAATCGTGAGAGAAGCATACGGTGAAATTGCTCAAAAGCAGGGAGAATATGGGTATGGCACCTGTGGTCCAGACATCAAAAGTTTGAATGCTGGATTTGATTGTTTTTTAGCTGCAGCCAGAGTGGGTCCATTAAAGCAAATAAAATGGGAATCAAAGAATTCCCTCATTACTACAGAAAAAATTTTTACCGGGAATTAGTGGATGAATGTGGGCTTTGGGTGTAAAATGATAAAATATTGAGTGTAAAACTATAAGGGAGATAAGATTAAAATGAAACCAACAGAAATGTTAAAAGAGGAGCACAAAACAATAAAAGTCATGTTAGATATTTTAGAAAACGTTTCAAAAAAGATTAGTTCAGGGATAGAAGTAAATTCAGAACATCTTAACCAGATTATTGATTTCATTAAAACATTTGCAGATAAGTGTCACTATGGTAAAAAACAGGATTTGCTTTTCCCCGCGATTGAAGAATCTGGTGTACCAAAAGAAGGCGGGCCGATAGGTGTTATGCTTTATGAACATGAACTTGGTAGAGATTATGTAAGAAAGATGTTTTGAAGCGATTGAAAAGTATGTTTCTCATCACCGCGAAGCAAAAAAAGAATTTGCAGAAAACGCAATGAACTATGTGAATCTTTTAAGGCAACATATTGATAAAGAAGACAATATTCTTTACATGATGGCGGATAAGCATTTGTCTGATAAAAAGCAAAAAGAACTTTTAGAAGAATTTGAGAAATTTGAAAAAGAAGAAATGGGCCCTGGTATACATAAGAAATATCATAATTTTCTGCATCAATTAAAGAAAATCTATGTAAAAAACAATATAAATGCCAGGTAAAAGGGTTTCAAAATTTTCCTAAAAGTTATTGGACCACAATGACGTCTCACAAACACAAAGTGCTAAAGGTAAGGTAATGCTAATGTTAGAAAATTTACATATCCCACTGTTTGATATGGTCATGTGTTTATCGAATGCTATGGACCTAATTAGTCAAGCCATAGTTGACCATCACAAAAGGGTAGCCTATATTGCTCATAGTATGGTAATGAGATGGGGTTATCAGCAGAAGAGCAGAATACCTTGCTTTTGTCCGGGTTATTACATGACTGTGGTGCTTTTTCTCTGAAAGAAATACATAGCATTTTACAAACTGATGTAAAAAATCTGTACAAACATAGTGAGTTGGGTTACCTATTGTTAAGGAATTTTGAATTCTTTTCCAAGATAGCTATTTTGATCCGTTATCACCATGTATGTTGGAATAAAGGACAGGGTTCAGAGTTTAGAGGGAATAAAGTGCCTATAGGTAGCCATATTTTGCATCTGGCTGACCGGGTAGATATACTTATCAGAAGAGAGAAAGAGATTCTTGGACAGGTCAAAGGGATTTGCGCGCAAATCAGGGAGAATTCTGGTACGATGTTTCTGCCAGAACTGGTTGATGTATTCATGAGTTTGTCCACAAAGGAGTATTTTTGGTTTGATATTGTATCACCATCAATAAGTTCAATTCTGAAGTTTAGATCAAAAACAGTGCCCATTGATTTAGACATAATGGACCTTCTCAATTATGCTAAGCTATTTCGCAAAATCATTGACTTCAGGAGTAGATTAACTGCTACTCACAGCAGCGAGGTAGCGGCTACTGCCGAAGCACTGGCCAAATATATTGGGTTTTCCGAAAGAGAATGTCATATGATGAAGATTGCGGGTTGTATTCATGATTTAGGCAAGCTCGCTGTACCTAATGAAATTTTAGAGAAACCAAACAAATTATCAGAAGACGAATTTTACATTATCAAAAGTCACCCGTACTATACCTACCGTATCCTTGAAACCATTAGCGATTTGAATGTTATAAATGTCTGGGCTTCCCTTCATCATGAGCGTCTTGATGGCACGGGTTATCCCTTTCATTATAAAGGCGAAAACTTGCCTTTGGGGTCCCGAATCATGGCAGTTGCAGATGTGTTTACTGCTATTACTGAGGACCGTCCATATAGGAAAGGAATGTCAAAAGATAAAGCATCACAGGTTTTACAACAGATGGCTCAAAATTCTGCATTGGATTCAAACATTGTATCAACTCTGATAATCCATTATGATGAGGTGGATTCAATTCGTTTCGCTGCTCAGGCAGCAGCATTTAAGGAGTATCAAGAATTTAAGCGGCAATCAGGTCATATAAATTGGCTTCAATAACTTTTCCTCCGGAAAACGGTTCTGTAAAAATTAGATTTTTGCTTCTGATGCAACACATCCGCTAACAAAACGTTTATGGCCTACTTTGTTGGTCAGAATGCCACGCACTTTTGCGCCAGTTACCATGTGAATTTTTCTCTATACAGTGTGCATAAGATCCAAGTGGAGCCCCACGGACACAGCCCGTGGCTTTATGTGAAGGCGGGTAAATTTAACAGGAGCAATTCTTAAAAGATGTCTCCTTGAGGTTTTATAGTAAATTTTTTTTCCTTTCATATCAATTCTTGTGGTAAAATTTTTTCACAGAAGGAGAGCGAGGTATTCAAAATTGAGGTTTTTAAACAGTGGAGGGGGATTTAAGAAAAAGAGGGAAGAGAAAGGCGAAGGAAGGTAGGGATGGATTTTAGCAAATATGGAATTAAAAGGGGTCTGGGAGAATGGAAGATGTTTATTCAACAAAAGGCCGTTCTGTGGTTATTGGTTATTTTATTTGGTAATATTGTTTTTGCAATCTCTGAAGAGGATTATTTCAAGGTCATGGGAGAAATTTACTTCAGGTTTCAAAAGCCAGCCACTGTTGCCAGCATAAATGAGATTTCAAGGGTTGTTTCAATATCAAGAATAACACCGAACTGGATATATGCCTATGCAAATGAAAAGGAGTTCAAAAACTTTCTTTTATTTAACATACCGTATGAGGTTCTTGAACATCCTAATTTTAAGGCAGCATATGATTTTGCCACAAAATTTTCTCTTGAAATCACAAATACACAGTATCCTTCATATCCTGAATATATTTCAATGATGAATCAGTTTCAGTTATCCCATCCTGACATATGCAGTCTATATGAAATCGGCACAAGCGTCCAGGGTAGAAAAATTCTGTGTGCGAAAATTACGGGATTAATGGATGTTTTTTTCAAGCCGCGCATTTTTTTAACTTCCACAATGCATGGAAATGAACCTGTTGGATATGTGATGATGCTTTTGTTTGTTGATTACCTTCTTTCAAACTATGGTGTTGACCCGATTATCACACATATCATTGACAGGGTAGAAATATGGATTAATCCTCTTTCAAATCCTGATGGAACATACTGGGCAGGCGATGATACAGTTTTTGGAGCAAGAAGATACAATGCAAATAGTGTAGATTTGAACAGAAATTTTCCAGACCCTGCAGAGGGAGATCATCCTGATGGAAACCAGTTTCAGCCAGAAACAATTGCTATGATGAATTTTGTCGAAAATACAAAGCCGGTATTGTCTGCAAATTTTCATTCTGGTGCTGAACTTGTTAATTATCCATGGGATACCTGGCAGAGATTACACCCTGACAATGACTGGTTTGTGAGTATTAGCCGCCATTACGCTGATACTGTTCACCTAAACAGTCCCGATGGCTATTTTGACGACTTTGATAACGGCATAACAAATGGATTCGCATGGTATAGAATTACTGGTGGAAGGCAGGACTATATGAATTATTTTCAACACTGCAGGGAAATTACAATTGAACTGAGTGATGAGTTTTTTCCTTTATCTCCTCATATCTACTGGGCTTACAACAGGGACGCTCTTATTGGATTAATTACCGAAGCTTTTACTGGAATATGCGGAGTTGTTCAATGCAGTGAGAATTGTCCAGTTCAGGCAAAGATTGAAATTCCTGAAAGGGACTATGACAATTCATTTGTTTTTTCAGAACAACAAACAGGAAAATTTTTCAGATTGCTTTTGCCCGGCACATACAATATAAAATTTTCTTCAGCATACCATTATACAGAAATTATTGAAGATGTTAATGTTGACTCAGGGCTTCTTACAGTTGTGAATGTGTTTCTTGAGCACGCAACAAAGGGAGATATTTCTGCTGATAGAATCATTGATATAACAGATGTGATTTTATGTTTGAGAATGGCTCTTGGACTTGAACCGATTGATATAAAAACATCAGACATTAACAAGGATAGTATTGTTGATATCAGCGATGTAATACTTATCCTGAGGATGAGCATAGGACTGACCTGAATCAAATCATTTATTCAAAATAAAAGGCATATACACGGGATTTTTTTGAGCCATATGTTTTTTCAAGGACAAAGCGAATGCCACTTACCTTTTTGTTTATGTCTAACCTGAGCAATCTTTGATGGTTATTTCTTACAGAACACAACCTTCGCCATCTGTTTTCCATTTTACCTTCAATCCTGAAATTCCGGGGCATTGTTTCAGGCATCGTCGCCAGCTGGTTATCTTCCTG
The DNA here is from genome assembly GCA_020722805.1 of Vermiphilus sp. Lineage (GTDB taxonomy): Bacteria > Ratteibacteria > UBA8468 > B48-G9 > DTJG01 > DTJG01. The sequence goes on along the minus strand of DYKA01000024.1, from coordinate 14,860 downwards.
AAGATGGCTTATAGCAATAAGTTTATCAAGCCCGCTGTCAAGGATAAGACTTATTTTTTTTACAATTATTTCTTTTTTGAGCATGTATGCGATCCAGTCATTTTCACTACACTGCCAGCAGTGTAAATCATTTCCAACAGGTCTATTGGTGCCGTCCCTTACTGGTTCTGGATTTCCATTAGATGATATGAGTTTTGCTTCCAGGCACTGCTGTGGCAATTTTTGTTTCACCCACGGAATATAGGCATCGTCATAAAGAAGATTTTGTTGAAGCGTATCAATATGATTTTTCACACCTGCTGGCATAATACCTTTTTTTATTGCAATTGCTGCTGCAGTGCCTGTTGCCTGACCCATGCTGCTGCATGTTCCCATAACCCTTGTTGAACTCATTGCAATATGCGTGCAGCTTGCGTTTCTTCCAGCAAACATCAGATTTTCTATGTTTTTTGAATAAAGGCAGCGATAGGGGATTCCATAAGGAGATGGTGTTGGATAGAAAACAGTTGAAGGAGCCTTGATGCGAACGGAATAAAAACCCGCTGGATTATGGTCATCCATAGGCCAGCCACCATAAGCGACAATGTCTTCAAATTTTCCTTCTGATTCTATGTCATTCTGATTAAGTACATACTCCCCAACATACCTTCTGCTTTCTCTTTTTGCAGGCAGAAACTGCAACCAGTCAAGTGCCCAATTTTCTGCTTTTTTTCTGTCAGGACACCTGTTTTTGATATGGTCCCATACACCGAGAACAATTTTCAGGAGTTCGTCCCTTAATTTTTCAGTGTTATAGATTGAATGGTATTCTCCGCCAAGTTCAATCCACCAGTATCCCATTTCTATCCACTGGTGTCCGCTTCTGCCAAATGGAATTTCATCGCATTTATCAAATTTGTATGCATAAGATGGAGGTTCAAATCTTTGTGGACTTCTATATTTTTTCGCCATGAACATACAACTCATTCCCATTGTTTTATTGTCAGATGCTTCAGGAGCATAAGATTCATTAAATTCATGCCTTGCTTCCCTGCCCATTTTGAACTCTGCCCCTGTAAAAGGTGCAAGAATTCCGTCACCGGAACAATCAGCAAATATTTTTGCTTTTATGGTGTGGATGGTTTGACTTGTTGTCTGCCAGCCAGAAACAGAAAGGATGTGATTTCCTTTCATTTCGGCATCAAAGCACGAACAATTCAGAAGCAGGGTAATATTCGGCTCTGCCATAATTTTTTCATAGAGAACAAGATCCCATATTGAATAACTTTTGTTTGGATTGCGGTAAAGGTTTTCAATCTGGAGTTCTTCAAGAATGCCTGTTTCCCTCATATTTTTTATTCGGTTGTGTCTGTCTGCACCGCATATATGCACGCGGCATTCACTTGAAGAATTTCCTCCTAAAACTGGCCTATCATGCATCAAAATAACCTTTATACCGTTTCTTGCTGCGCTTATCGCAGCACATATCCCTGCCATTCCACCACCGACAACACAAAAATCAGCATTATGTTCAACCATTTTTAATCTGTCTTTCATTTGTTCATTTCCATCAGTTTCTCATTTGCGATTTTTGCAATTTGAGTTGTTGGAAAATCCTCCGCCACCTTCTGAAAACATTCCCTTGCCTTTTCTTTTTCTCCTTTATTCAGATATATCTCACCTTTAAGGTAAACAGCCCACCCATAATACGGATTGTCAGTTGAACTGCAGATTTTGAGAAATGTTTCAAGTTCTTTCATAGATTTTTCATAGTCCTTTTTCAGAATATATGCGCGGGCTAAAAGTATTGACCAGCTTCCTTTAATTTTTGCTGTCGGAATTTCGTCTGCCCAGGCTGCAAGTTTTTCAAGGGCTGTAGAGAAATCATTCTTCTTAAGATAAAACAGGACCTGTTGAGAATAAATGCCTGTCTTTCTTTCAACGGTTGTATCAGGGATTGCGCTTTCATAAAATTTCATGGCACTTTTAACATCGGCTCTGTATCTTGCTATATCTCCCAGTCCTATTGTTGCGCTTCTTTTGATTTTTGGTTCTGTCTGAGTGTCAGAAACAAGCAAGTCCAATTGTTGTTCTGCCTTTTCAATGTTTCCTGTTTCAATATAAAGAAAAGCAAGTTTCAGCTTTGTATCAGGTAGATTTTTTTCAGAGATAATCTTTTTGTAAATCTGTTCTGCCTCGTTGTATTTTTTGGTTTCTATCGCAAGGTTGGCTGCAATATATGCAACCTTTATGTGCTGGGATGGTTCAAGTTCTCTGTCCTTTAATTCATTATAGCATTCAAACTCTTTTTCTATGATTCCGTAACTGTTGAAAATCTCTGCAAGTGCAAAGAGTTCTTCTTCAGGAAGGTTTTTTAAGTCAAACTTATCAAACTCATCAATGTATTCTTTATAGGGTTTTGGAGGCAATACAAGCACACTGTAGTCCTGTTCTGCCTTGACCTTCATTGAAACAGTGTCAGTGTTTCCTTTGCTATCTGTAACAGTAAGTTTCACATCATAAAGTTTTTTTACAAGAAAAGTGTGAACTGGATTTTGCAAGTTGCTTTTCTGTCCATCTCCAAAGTCCCACTGCCACGAGACAATATTGTTTTTACTTCTGGATGTGTCTGTGAACTGAAAGGTTAAAAGTTCCCATCTTTCCCGATTGAGGTAGTTGGTATTCTTCCAGATAAAACTTGCTGTAACCGGCTGGTCCAATTTCCTGATATCTATAATTTTTGTTTCAGTTAAAGGCAGAAAGAAATTTTCGGGTATTACCTTGAACTGACCTTCTGCAGGTTTTTTCATTGCGGCCACAGCATACACCCAGCCAGGATATTCAAGATGGTAATAAACAATCCTGTGAATGCCTGGCTCAATCTCTATTGAACCAGAATGTGTTGGTCTTATAAATCCTTCTATCCAGTGCCATCCAGGCCAGGATGCAACAAGTTTGTTGTCAACAAGAATAAGAGAAGGTCCTGTTGATGTTGTACCAAAGACAATTGTTTCTTTTTGAAAAGAATAAAAATATCCAGTATATACCCTTACTAGATGGTTTGTCGCTGTAACCGGATTTGTCCCATCCCATATCATTCTTCTGAATGCTCTGCCAACAAGATACTTCTCCTGCACACTGTCAGCAATAATTTTTTTACAGTCGTCTACTGTGTCTGCTTTATTCCCGCGCCTCGCATAAACCTCAAGAAGAAGTCCCCTTTCGGGTTTGAAATCATACCTTACGGCTTTTGCATCAGGATTTCCCCAGAACATATAGTATTTTTCGCCTGAAACAGGGAAACTTATTTCATAGCAGTTTCCGGGTCCTGCCTGAACAAGGAAAAAACCTATTTCTTTTCCGTTTTCATCAGTAATTCTTATGTCAGAACCATCATCTTTTGCAGGACAGAATACTTTCATTGCGGCAGAGTGTTCAACAGGTGTTGTATCCTGCGATGTTGAACATGTAATTTCTGCCCTATATCTCCATCCGTTCAGCCATACATCAGAAAAACAATACTCTGAAATAAAGAAACAAACAGCCAGATAATACAGGATTAAATTTTTCATTTCGTTGCTGGCACCATTGAAAGGTCTGAAAACCACACTTTTCCCGGAGCACCATAAACATAAAGTTTCAACCGCATCCATTTAACATCGCTTTTTTTGAAGCAAACATTCCTTACCTGTGTTTCCCATGTTTGATTTGCTGGCTGGTGATAGAAACACTTATTTCTTTCTATCCTGCGTCTTCTGCCATTTACAATACCCCAGCCCTCAACAAAAATGATGATAATAGGACCTGATGTTTTTGTCTTTACACTCAACACATAGTCAGAGGGAGAATCAATTTTATGAAATACAGAATATACCCAGTAACCTTCGTTTTCAGCAGTCCTTCTGTCTACGTCATACAACAGAAAATGCTGTGAAGAATCCCATTGTGCCTTATCATCAAGAATTTTCCAGCCATACGGTTTTCCATTTTCACCCTGGGAAAATTCCCCGTTTATTATGATATTTGTTTTCTCTTTTTTCCCCTTTGTTGGAAGTACCGTAAAACTGACGGTATTTGAATACACACCGTGCCAGTGAAGTCGAAGTTTGAAGGTTTTTGGAAGCTCAACAGGATAATAATCATAGAAAAAAGGTATCAGGATTTTATAGGTATCATCGGGTTTGAGAACCACGGGTTTATATTCAGGGTTTGTTTCTGGACTGTGCGGTTTCGGCTCTGGCGGCATGTGGTTTGTGAAGTTTGCCATCTCAGGGATTCCTTCAATTTCAAGTTTATGGAGATTCCCGATATACATCCAGTTTGATTCTCTTGGCTGAAGAAATTCAATGATGTAGCTTTCTGTTTCTGTGGAATTATTCAAAATTGTGAGATTGAGCAAAATCTGCTGTTCTTCATAATATGTATTTTGTGGGCTTTCAAGTTTTAGTTGCATGCCCCAGACACATGAAAAAGAAAAAAGAATCGCTGCGCTACCTGCCAGAGATATTTTCATAGTATTTCCTTACAATTTCCTCATATCCTGATGGGATTTTTTCATCCCACATGCTGCCAAGTTCTTTTCTCTTTTTTTCGGGCTTTTCAGAATTTTCAACCCTTACAATTGCCTGATATGTGAGAACCTGCTGTGTCTGTTTTAGATGTGTGATAATCATCTGTTTTGTTGTAAGGAGATTGTTATATCTTCCTTCTTTCAACTGAATTGTAAACTGCTTCATTGATGATATTGACCTTTCAAGCTGAGGATTGTAGATATTGAGAATTTTGAGTTCTCTTTCGAGTTTCTCTGCTTTTTCTATCAGTTTTGTCTGTTTTTCTGCAAGTTCTGCATATCTGAAAGATACATCATTAACAGGTCCTTTAAGTCCTTTTGGTCCCCAACCGCTTACCTTGCCGCCGCCAGTAGGACCAATCTGGTTTTCACTGCTTGAGTCCTGAACCTGGCCTGGTTCAAGGTTATCGGGAGTAAGTCGTGCTGGGGTCTGCCTGCCACCCTTTCCTGAAGCAGTTTTCTCCACCATCTCTCCATAGGAACGACCTGTTCTTCCTTCACCGCTTCTTCCCCCGACTTCCTGCTGATTCGGCATCAGGTTTGCTGTGATACCCTTTGCGCTCATATTGCTGATTGAACCGTCTGCTGCCATCCATCCAGCACCCTTGTCAAGACTGTCCATCCAGGAGCTTGTAATGTCTTCTATTTCTTCCTTCATGTCTTCTTCCTGTTCAATAAGGTCTCCAATAATATCCTCAAGTTCAGATGGCAGTTCTGCTTCAGGAGCCGTGATTGGTTTTGATGGTTCCTGATGGTCCCACTTAACCGAGTCAGGTGCTTCTGCAAGCCATCTCTCAAGATTAGCAACAAGCTCTTTTGCAAGTTCAAGTCCCATCTGTGATTCCTGAATGGGTATTGTCATTGGTTTGCCTTTTTCCATTGCGCTGGATGCTGCCTGAAGATGGGATATCATCTCAACAAATTCATCAGCCAGTGTAAATTTTCCCTGTGTCTGCTGGGCAAGTTTATTCAGGTCATTAACTATCTTCTGAAGCATCTCTGCCCACTTTTTCTCTTTTTCCGCAAGATTTTGGAGGTCAGAAGGGTTTGTTGCATTTCTTATGCTCCCAAGTTTTTTTGCTGCCTCAACAACCTTTTTCTGTTCTTCAATGAATTTTTCAAGGAGTTTTTTTGCCTGTTCCAGTTGTTCCTGCTGTTTTTTCTCCTCTTCTGTGTTTTTCTTCTGTGAGACGCCCTCTGGGACCGCAGAGGGAAGGTAGATGAAATACACAGAAGAACGACCAATATTTCCGGCAGGTGAATTATCCGAACATTCAGCATAATAGGCAATTTTTGGGTATCCGGCCGGTACCTTCAGGGATGCATTTATCATCAGTTCTTTTTTATTGCTGCCTGATGTCTGGAAAAAAACCCTGTCGCTGCTTGATATTTCCCCTTCGCCTGCGTGAATCCTGAATTTTATAACGCTGATGCCAAAGTCATCAGTGAGTTTCAAAGTGACAGGAACTAAAGAACCAGAATTTGCTATCATATCCCTTCCGGGAGAAATAAATTCGCAAAAAGGTATCTGGTCAAAGATCGGGGTGATCCTTTCTCTTCCACTTGAAAGGATTTTCTTTACAGTCGGGTCATAGTAATGAACCTCATAGAAATCCGCATCATTTACGGCAAAACTGAATGATTTTGTTCTTGAAGTACCCTTTTTTACAATACTCTGTCCATTGCCGAACAAAAGGAGTGTATCGCCGACAGGATTATTAAAAGAAAATTCAACAGTAACCTTTGTGCCCTGCAGGGCGCTTATTTCAGAAAAAGTACGCTCTTCAGTTCTTGGTTTTATTCCCGTGTAAGATGGATATTCGTAGGTTATCTTCATTGTTTTAATAAGTGTCTTGTCAATGACATTTACGCGATACCACAAACTTCTTTTTCCATTTGAGACAATCCTGTATGAGAATGGAGATGCAACCTCAGGTATTGTATAAACAAATGAACTTCCGTCCTGTATCATCCTTTCTGATTTTGATGTTTTTTCGCGAACTTCAACTGCTGGTACTCCTTGCGTTTTCAATTTTACGCGGATTGTAAGGGGGCTACCTCTTTCAACAGAACAATTTCCTGGTTCAACAATAATATCTGCAATAAATCTTGAAGAAGCAAAAATTTTCATAAGGACATTTTTTGCCGGTTGTGGCGCAAGATACAGACAGACAATCAATGCGAAAATTGAAAGCACTGTTATCCTTAAATTTCTTTTCAATTTTCTGGTATCAACGACCTTTTCAAGATCACACCTGCTGATTGCCTGTATGGTTTTTTCTTTCAGCACCTCAATAAATGCTTCTGGGTACTTCCCGATTTTTCTGTTTAACTGGACTGAATTTATCAGGAGATTATTGAGAAATGGAAATTTTTTCTCAACTTCCAGCGCGATTCTATCAGGAGACAGTTTTTCCCATCTCTTTTTTGTGTGAAGGATTTTCAGTACAGAAGCTGCAATAATGCCGTAGAAAACAAGTTTGTAGATGTATAGATGACCGAGAAAAAACGGAACAAATTTTTCAGCAATGACCGAAGCAATGAAAACAAAAATAAAGATAAAGCAGAACAAAAGTGCATCTTTTCTGATGTTTATGGCCTTCTCAATATTTCTGTATCTGTTCAGGAATCCGTGTATGTTTTCTATGCCCCCGTTCATTCTTGCTCACCGTTTTAATGTTTAGACAATTATCATTGATGTTTGTTATAGTATATTACTTCTCCTTCTCAAAAACCAGCAGATTACCAGAGTCAGAAAAACCAGAGGTATCAGATATTTTTCTGTTTCCCTTGTTACTGCAAGGTAAGTTCTCACTGTTGTTTTTCTCAAACTCAATTCTTTTTGTAACGCTTCAGCATTCTCAACAGGGACATACACTCCACCAGAAATTTCTGCAAGTTTTTTCAGGTATATATCGTCCCTTCCAGGATCTTTTATTTCGCTTCCCTGTTTTGTAACGATGAATTCTTTTTTGTTTATCTTGCCATTGTTTTCAGCGCAGACGAGATATACCCCTTCTTTTTCTGGAGAAAATACTGAGGTGTTATTTTCCACTTTCAAATTTGACCGGGAATTATCAGGACATACAACGTATGCCTTGAAAGGTTCGCCTTCACCGGTAAATAAAAATTGAATGCGGACTTGTTCGTTTTTTGCAAAAATCCGCTTATCCAGATTGATGTCGGGTACCCTGCTTCCGACTCCAAGATAGTCGTCGGGACTGCAGAGAAATCTTATAATCCTGCCCCAGAATTGTTCATAGGCATTTTTTTCATCCTGCTGGGTCCCGTAGTACCATTTCCATGTGGAATCTGTTGCCACAATAACGCATCTGCCGTGTGGTGGACTTGTTGAGACCACAAGAGGGCTGTTTGATGACTCTGGATTTTTAACAAGCACCAGTCCCGCTGGCCCTGGATGTCCGCATCTGTTCATTCTGTCAAGAAAAGGAAGATATTGAAAATTTTCAAACACAGGTAAATTTTTACCTTCTTCTGTGATTTCAGGCCTGAAAGGTCCTTGAATGAAAGTTGTTTCATTGCCTGTAAGAACAACAGGCAGCATATCTTTTATAATATCTCTTTTGAGACCTTTGAGAAAATTTTCTCCACCGAGAAACATCACACTTCTGCCTTTCTTTACAACAAAGTTTCTCAAATTTTGAAGGTCGCTATCAGCAAATGAGGAAAAATCAATATCTCCAAAAATCAGGATGTCAAAATTGTTCAGAAATCCTTCCTTGCCGAGAATGTTTGTGGGAATTTCAATTGTTTTGCCGCCTGTCTGTTGGAATGTTGATTCTCCAATTCTCACCAGACAGCACGAGTCAATTTTTTTATCTGATTCAATGAACCTTTTTAAGAATTTGTACTCCCATCTCAGGTTTCCTTCAACATATAGGATATGAATTACTGGTGCTATGACACGCACAAGCACAGGAAAGTGGTTGTTTTCAAGGTTTGTTTCGCCAATCCCTGGCTGAACAGACACCTCATATATATAATCACCTGAAGGAAGAGAAGGAATTTCAAAATCCAGTCTGACAAAGTTTGATGGAAGTTCAACTGTCCTGCCCTGAATGAGTTTTCCGTTTCCCTTCAGGGATACAGATATTTTTTCATTGTCGTAACCCTTCTGGCTTATGATCGGACTGATTCTTGCAACCTCTCCTTCGTACAATGGTGAATTTGTTACAACAGTGGATATGCCTATGTCTTTTGCAGATTCTTCGCCGATACCAACGGTATACACAGGAAAAGTAATAAATCTTTTCATTTCTTCCCATGAAACAAACTGGGTTTCATAGCCATCGGTCAAAAGCATTACCCCGGAGCAATTATCTGCGGAATTTTTGATGATACTGGAAAGGCAATTTCCTATTCTTGTTGAATTCTGATCTGCCTTGAGTAATGGAATATCCTTTTGATTAACGGGTTTTATGTCTGAACCAAACCAGTAGTAAACAGGTTTATATTTTCTGAAATATTTGTTTTTCTCAAGAAATTCCTTTGCCTTCTGGATTTTAGAAATTCCCGCTCTGTCTGTTGCCTGCATGCTTGTTGAGCCGTCAACTAAAATAAAGATTGGCTTTTTTACCCTTGTCTTAAAAGATAGTGAAAGTTCCGGCTGAAAAATTGCGCACAGAAGTAAAAAACTGGCAAGTGTGTGAAAAATAAGAAACGCTTTTATCTTTTTTCTGCCCAGCAGTTTTCTGTACGAAGCAATGACAATAAGAATTACTGCTGTCCAGAAAAGCAGAACAATTAAAGCCGGTGCATCTGAATTGAAGTTAATCTTGAACACTTTTTATTCCTTTTTCTTTGATGGAAACAAAAAAATTGCTCAGTATCAGTTCTGCAATCAAAAGGAAAAGAGATACCCGTAACAAGAACATCATAAGATCTCCGCCAGAGGCCTCTGCAGAGATAATTTTTTCCATGCGGTTTTTCGGTATGAAATTTACCCGGATTTTTTTAAGAACCGTCCTGAGGTCATTTGGGGAAACCTTTGAAGGATCTCCTTCAGTGTAAGGCACATTTGCAGCAAACATCTGTTTTTGCATGTTTCCTCTGATAGAAAATTCTGCTGTCCAGATGACAGGTATGTCGGGAACATAGGTAATCTGCCTGCCGCTGTCATTCTTTATGATTTCTGTTTTTCCTTCAGGACTGGTTAATCTTACTGATTTTGTCGTTTCAGAATCGCGTATCACAACAGTATCGCCAGTGAGTGCGGTTGAAACAGAACCAGAAAAATATTCAACCATCAGGTTTATCATAACCGGGAAAAATGGTTTTTTTTGAAAATTTGTCCAGGATTGTTGCGGAGAAAATGTAAAAAGGAATATCCTTCCCTTACCGATTCTTTTTTCATAAAGAACAGGATAACCATTGTCAAGCTTCATAAGGATATCACCGGTTATATCCTTTGTTGAAAAACACGAGTTGAACCTTATCGTTTTCAAATACTCAAATATCCTGTCGCCAAACTCAGCGAAGAGTGGATGTCCTGATGCAACATATGTAATCTGTGCCTGCTTTGGGAAATTAGTTTTTCTCGCAATCTTTGAAGGCATGATAAACATTTTTTCTTCAGCGAAAAACCAGTCAGAGTTGAAATCCTCCGGAGCAATCCTTTCGCCAGCAAAGTATACCAGTGTTCCGCCGTCAAGTATGTAGTCATGCAGTTTCCGTCTGAAGGGTGCTTCAATTCTTTGAGGGTTAACCATCAATACGGTTCTATAACTGGTAAGATTTATGTCAGCCATTTCATTGATCTTCCTGACATCCACAGATATTGTGCCTGACGAAGTTACAGATGATTGTACATAAGAAATGGAAGTGTCTTCAGATCCTGCAAGCAGGACCTTCTTCTGACCGGTTGCTTCCTTCTGCATATAGAAAACATTGTCCTGTTTCAAAACATCAGAATACAAAAGTTCTGCCTTGACCTGCTGGTAGTCCTTTTCGAGGTTAATTTCAATCTCGGTGTTTTTACCGGGAAGAATAAGCGCTGGCTTTGTTATTTCATACCCATCCGAAGAAAATTTTATTTCTGCTGTAATTTCTTTTTTGCCCCAGTTCACGACCTCGCACATATAGGTGTTTTTTCCGGGCAACGGATAAAAATTCTTGATACCAGCATTTTCCTGTGTGTCTTCGCCGGCATTAATAATGGTTATTTCTGCTTTTGTTTTCTGGATGTTTTCTGCGTTCACATTCTCCCATGCGGACTTCTGGAAATCTGTGATGATAAATACTCTTTTATAGCCCTGTTTTTTTTCAAGAATTGAAGATGTCCGGTCAATTGCTTTCTGCATTGTGTTTCCCATAAAAGTCGGCTGGGATGTGCGTATTTCCTGTGCGATTTTTTCATACATTTTTGAAAATGGAATAAGTTTTCCACTGCTGAAAACCACGGAAACATGCGTTCCCTTTTTTAATGAGGAAAGAATCTGTCCGCATGTCTGCTGCAGATTTTTCCAGGGTGTCGCTTGTACACCTGCAGACATACTGCAGGAATCATCAAGAATAAGGACAACCCATGAGTCCTTTTCAGAAAGAAGTGTTCTTCTGCTTACTGGCTCTGCAAGTGCGAGGGACAGACACGCGACCAGAATTGTACGCAAGACAAGTACAATAATCTCTTCTATCTTCTGGCGTCGTATCGTTTTTCTGCGGGTCAGTTTAAGAAATCGTAATGTGCTGAAAAAATATGCTGGTGCCCGTCTTCTTGAGAAAAGATGAATAATTACAGGCACACTGATACCTGCAAGCCCCCACAGGAATAACGGCTGAAGAAATCCCATGTTTTTTATATTGTTTGCGAGCGCAGTTCAAGAAACTGATACAGAAAATAATCAAAAGGTGTCTGTGTTAATGCCCTTGAATAACTGATACCCCGTTCAGAGCATCCCCTCTGGTAAAAAGAAAGAAATTCCCTGAAAATATTTTGATACGCAGCCCTGACAGCAGGCGCATCAATAGATATTCTTTCATTTGTTTCCATATCAATAAAATCCCTGAAACCGTCAAAAGGGAATTCCATTTCCCCCCTGTCAATAATGTGAAATACTATTACTTCATGATGTTTATGTCTGAAGTGAGCAAGTCCCCGCATGACAGATTCCTGTTCATCAAAAAGATCAGATATGAGGATAATCAAACTTCTTCGTCTTATATGATTTGCTATCTTATGCAGGGTTTCTCCGATATTTGTGTCTTTGCCCGGCTTCAGATTTTCAAGATTTTCCACAAGAAAATGGAAGTGTGTTCGTGTGGAGGACGGCTTGATAAAACTTTTGATGTCAGAATCAAAAACAACCAGTCCTGTTGCGTCATTCTGTTTCATCATCAGATAACCAAGGCACCCGGCAAGGCATTGTGCGTATGTAAACTTTGTAATGGTCTGTGGTTGTGAAGCATAATTCATTGAATTGCTGGCGTCAAGAACGATGTATGCTTTAAGATTTGTTTCCTCTCTGAATTCCCGTATATAAAGTCTATCAGTCCTTCCATAAAGTTTCCAGTCAAGATATTTCGGGTCGTCTCCGCGCACATACTCACGGTGTTCGACAAATTCAACACTTGTGCCTTTATGAATGCTGCGATGAAGTCCTGATATGAAGCCCTCAACAATTGTTTTTGCCACAAGTGAGAGATTTCCGAATTTTGTCAGTATTTTCGGGTCTAAAATTGTTAAAGATTTGTCCATAGAAATGTCAGAGGATTATTTTCAGGATTTTTCATGCTGGTTCGGGAATCTCATCAAGCAGTTTATTGACAATCTTGCTTGAATCAATGCCGTCAGCATCAGCGGTGAAATTTGTAAATATTCTGTGTCTCAAAACACTCCCTGCGACATTCTTGATATCGTCAATTGAAACATTTACATCTCCGCGAAGCGCAGCCCTGGTTTTTGCTCCAAGCACAAGATACTGAGCTGCACGTGGCCCTGCACCCCAGCTGACATACTCCTTTATGAAATCAGGGCATTCTCCGTTATTTGGCCGTGTATTCCTCACAAGATTAACAGCATAATCTATGACAAAGTCAGAGACAGGAATGTCCTTTACGACACCCTGAAACCGAATAATACTTTCTGCATTGAGCACGGGTGAGAGTTCAGGCATAATATTAAACATCTGAAATTCAGCAATTTTCTTTTCGTCTTCAACTCCGGGATAATCAAGATAAATACTCAGCATGAACCTGTCCAGTTGCGCTTCTGGAAGTGGATAGGTTCCTTCAAGTTCAATGGGATTCTGTGTTGCAAGCACAAGAAACGGTTTCTCAAGCGGATATGTTTTGCTTCCAACTGTGACCTGATATTCCTGCATTGCTTCAAGAAGAGCTGCCTGAGTTTTTGGAGGCGCCCGGTTTATTTCATCGGCAAGCACAAGATTGGCGAAGATTGGCCCTGGTATGAATCTGAGATTTCTCTGCCGTGATTCAGGGGCTTCTTCAATTACATCTATACCCGTGATATCTGACGGCATAAGGTCAGGCGTAAACTGAATTCTTTTGAACCTCAAATCAAGCACCCTTGAAAGAGTTCTTATCATCAATGTTTTTGCAAGGCCTGGAACTCCTATCAACAGACAATGGCCACCCGCAAAAAGCCCTATAAGAACCTTTTCTATAATCTCATCCTGTCCCACAATAACACGATGTACCTCTTCTATGATGTTTCTTCGTGCGGCTTCAAGTTCTTCAAGCATTTCAATTTCTTTCGTTGGAACACCTCAGTTTGTCATCAGATAGGTTATGATGTTGACTCCAAGTTGTTGCGCCTGGTCTGTGGAAATTTCTTTTGTGTACGGTCTTGGAATACCTTCCCAGCCGCTGCCGATACCATATGGAGAAAAGATTACCACTGGCAAGGATTTCAATGTATAAACCTCAAGGGGCATGTTGTTTTCAGGCAGGTTCTGAAAGTTTTCTATTTTGAACGGGACTTTGTATATCCTGTGATTTGCATCCCATTTTGTAACCTTTGCTTCTGGAATGACTTTTTTCATCAATTTCTTGAAACTATCTGTAAATTCCTGACTGCCACAGCAGGCATCAGCAAATAGCGCACCGCCATTGAGAAGGAACTGTCTCAATTTTTTCGTTTCTACTTCTGAAAGATCTGGATTGAAATGTCCGGTGATGTAGAGAATTGGCGTATCCTGGAGTGAGTCCTTTTTCAAATCAACTGCTATCCTGTCAAGGAAAACAGGAGCACCTGTTTGTTCAGAAATTTTTTTCAACAGTTTCCCGACAGCAGATGGATGCGGATCCCAATCTCCTGAATGTATGATTTGCCCGATATAAAGCTTACCTTCTTTTTTCCTGGTTTTTTCTGCATAAAGAGGCGTCATGCCAAACACCTTTCCAAATTCAATCCAGCCGAGACAGTAAGTAAGCATATTCATCCCTATTTTGATGGCGTCTTCTGGTTGATATCTTGTTCCCCATGGATGGGTATGGAGTGCCCAGCCGCAGCCGAGGTCATAGGGAGAAAGAATCACTGCAGCCCTGCAGCCGAGGTTCAATATCCTCAGATTTGGACTGCCTGTTGAGGGATTGTTTTCTTTCAGAATTCTTACACTGGTTATGTCCTCAAGGCAGGTCATGAGTGGATGATTTCCATAAGCGATATACATGTTTCTATCAGGATATAGACGGCCTATCCATTCAACCATTGCTTTCAAAAATTCAGGACTGCCTGAAGAAGCATTCACCCAGATAAAACCACCTTTTTCAAGATATTCCTTAATCCGTACCATCGCTTTTTCATCAGGGACAAATGGTTCAACACTTGTGATATAGAGAATGGGAACCTCGTCAGGGTCAAATGAAAACCTTTTCAGGGCAATTTTTATTGACTGGTATGAAACTCCAATCCTCTGGGCTGCAAGCCGCAAAAGATTTTCAACATCGTTTTCTGCCCTTGTCCATGTTTCATCAGGACCGCATATGACCTTGCCAACAAGAACAGGTGGTGCAGGTGGATTTTTTCTTTCAGATCTTCTCAGTGGGGTCGCTGGTAGTGGAAGAGGTGGAAAAGCTTCTCCTGCTTTTATTCTCTGCGGGTTTTTAGCAGGTGGTGCCTTGCCGCACTCCCATGCAAAACATACACCTCCAAGAGTCACAAATGCAACAACAAATAAAAATATCTCTATTTTTTTCATACCATTTAATAGACGCACCTTTCCATACATAGTTTATTTTATACCCCTGCAGAAGTTTTTCAAGTCAAATGTTATTCCTCTAAAATTCCGACATAAGGAATTTTGGGAAAAGCAGAAGCAGTAATTTCCCGAG
>DYKA01000136.1 GCA_020722805.1 Vermiphilus sp. | reverse complement strand
TTCGCAAATGCTTGATAGACATACACTTAAATTTTTGAACTGTTTAATTTCAGTTATATGAGAAATCCTGTATCAAGGCGGGATATCAACATTATCAGAGAAGAAATAGTGATAATATGGATTAGAGGCGGAAAGCAATCTGTTCTTATGAGATGATGCGTGTTGCAAGAACAAGGGGGCAATGAACATGAAAATCACAATTCAAATCAGCCATCCACTATTTCAAAGACTCAGGGACAATCCTCCACAATGGTGGCAAAACCTGAAATCAGACCCCGAGATATACATAGATATACGGAAAGAAAACTATTTAAATGTATATCATAATGGCGGCTCCATCATGAAATTAGAATGGTCAAAAGGCTACAAAGCGCAAATACACATGGAGTATATACCATTAAATAAAGTGACAGAATACGCGCTTTTTGAGTTTCAGGATGGAAATATTTCATTAAGTAAACTGCAGACAATCGATATAAAGAATTTTGGGGAAGAGGCACTTGAAAGAATAAAAAAGAGAATCAGAAAGTTTTATCCCAATGATTCAGAAAAAGGAATACAGGCTCAATATGTAATCAATAACAACCAGAAACGAAGCGGAGAAGGATTTTTCCTTGATACTGAAATGGCATATGATGATAATCGTATTGATATGGTCTGGGTAAACATAGCAACCAAAGCAATCGCATTTGTAGAATTAAAAACAATTGGCGATGAAAGATTGTATGTAAGTGGAAAAAAGGACGTAGAAACAATTGATAAACAGCTTAAGAAATACTATGAATTTGCACAAGACAACAGGAACGATTTAATTGAGCACTATGACAGGGTATACCATATCAAAAAAGATTTGGGGTTGTTACCAGGGTTTGCAAAAGATGATTCTCTAAAAGATTACCGGCTTATTGAAAACCCCATTCTTCTGGTAGGCGATTGCACCCAACAATGGATTGATAAAAATGCAGAAGATATAAATAACCGGCTCAAAGATATAGCCTTTGGCTGTCTATACCAAGGGAAAACTAACTATAATTTCAAAATCCCCTATAAAAAATCTCGGAATTGCTTCAGACTGGATGAGGAATAAGGCATATGAAATTCAAAATACACAGAGGAACCAGGGAAATCGGGGGCTCCTGCATTGAAATATGGACAGAATCAACACGTATAGTTCTTGATTTGGGTATGCCGCTGGTTAATCCTGACAGGACACCCTTTGATTCAAGAAGCATCAGGGATGCATCAGTGCAGGAACTGATTCGCAAAGGAGTTCTCCCGGATATTAAAGGGCTGTATGAAGAGCCGGGTGATACGACATTGATTTTGTCTCATGCCCATCAAGACCATTTTGGCTTAATGAAATACGTCCATAAAAATTGCAAAATATACATCGGTAAAGCCTCTCAGGTATTAATTGAACTTACCAGTATCTTTTTAAACCAGAAATGGGAAATATCAAACCCTGTGAATTTTGAGTCGGGGAAACCATTTTCTGTCGGTGATATTGAAATAACTCCTTACCTGATGGATCACTCTGCATTTGATTCTTATGCGTTCTTAATCAAAACTGGGGGAAAATCACTATTTTATAGCGGGGATTTCAGAAGACACGGCAGAAAAACAAAAGCCTTTGATTGGTTTACCCACAATGTAGAAAAAAATGTTGATTACTTGCTACTTGAAGGTACAACTATAGGGCGAGCCGATATAGAGTTGAAAACCGAAGATGATTTGGAAGAGGAGTTGGTAAATGTTTTTAAAGAAGGCAAAGGGATTAACCTTATTTACACTTCAGGCCAAAATATCGACCGGCTCGTTTCAATATTCAGGGCTTGCAGAAAGACAGAAAAGACTCTTGCTATTGATTTCTATATTGCTGCTGTCCTGACAGGGCTGTCTAAATTCGGTAAAATTCCATATCCGTCAAAGGATTTCCCGGAAATAAGAGTATTTTTCCCCTGGAACCTCTCCCAGAGAATAAGCAACCAGGGAAATAAAAATATGCTTTACCGTTTCAAGGAGTTTAAAATCACAAAAGAACAGATTGACGGGCAGTTCGATAAAACAGTGATGATAGTCCGCCCGAGTATGAAGACAGATCTGGAGTATCTCAAAAACCTTGAGAATGGAACCTTCATTTATTCTATCTGGAACGGATATAAAAAAGAAGATGAAGCACAGGAGTTTATCAGATTTCTGACTGGCAGGGGATTGGCAGAAAAAGAAATTCATACAAGCGGGCATGCTGACATTAATACATTGAAAAGAATGGTAGAGGTGTTGAGGCCAAAGAATCTTGTACCAATCCACACATTTGAAGGAGACAAATACGAAAAGATATTCTCCGGAACAAAAGTGCTGCGGATAGATGATAACGAGGTAATTTCCTGAAATGATAATAAGAAATGCCCTGATGGAATTGCAGGGGAAAAATCTTACTAAAAGGATTGGTTTCGCCAAATATAGGAAGATTATGTCATATCCTGTCTGGCTCATTTTAAACAGTTAAATGCAAAAAGTCAATAAAAAAACGGCTGGACCCGTTGATATTACTGCAAAGTGCTTTTGGACAAAAAAGGGTGTAGTGCCAACAAATGCAAACAAGTCTTGACAAGAATATAATTAGCAGTATAATTGTGGAAGGAACTAGAAGAACGGCTCCTATCCATACTTCAGGCTGGTAGTTTCCAGCAGGTACGCTTAGGATTAGAGGCTACAAGCTTCTATAGCTTCCACATTTGTGAACACTTTGCTCTATCCAAGAAACTTGCTCCCTGGAAGGTCTTAATCTATCTCATCAATGCCAAACTCATCCATGGGTTCAAAAAAGCCTTCCCGGAAAGGGATAAAACTGATCTTGTAGATGCCCAGTTCATTGCAGAGTATCTTCGCTTTGGAAAGCTTCCAGCTCCTTACCAGGGTGACGCTTCCTATCTCCCCTTAAGGAGATTGGTTCGCTACCGCTACCATATCGTCAAAGCGATGGAGAAAGAGGCAAAGTTGTTCATAGCGCATCTCTTCCTGAAGTTTCCCGGA
>DYKA01000135.1 GCA_020722805.1 Vermiphilus sp. | reverse complement strand
TAAGGCAAGAAGAATAAATAATTTTAATTTTGCAGTTTACAATTTGCATTTTGCACTGAATATTAAGTAAACGGTGTTTGCTGATATTTACAATGGAAATAAGAAACATATTGATTGTTGGAGCCGGTACAATGGGTTCAGGTATTGCTCAATGTATTGCTGAACACAAAATACGTGTTTTTCTTCTTGATTCTGATACAGAAATTGTAAAAAGGGCAATATCAAAAATCAGCGAAAGGTTGCAGAGAAGTGTTGATACTGGTGAGATAGATTCCCGCCAGAAACAGGATATCATTGCAAGAATTTTCCCTGTTTCCGCAATTGAAGAAGCAAAGGATGCAGATTTTGTTATTGAAGCAATCATAGAAAACCTTGAAAGCAAGAAAAATCTTTTCTCCCGCCTTGACAGATTTTTTTCAAAGGGAATCGTACTGGCTTCGAACACATCGTCTCTCAGAATAAGTGAAATAGCAGAATCAACCGGTTATCCAGAGAGAATTGTCGGTATGCACTTTTTCAATCCAGCTCATAAGATGAAACTTGTTGAAATTGTAAAATGCGAAAAAACATCCACAGATACCATTAAAAAAACAAGAAAACTTGCTGAACTTCTCGGGAAAACTCCTGTGGAGGTGAATGACACTCCAGGTTTCATTGTAAATCGGCTTATTATCCCGATGATAAATGAGGCTGCAAAACTTCTTCAAAAAGGTATTTCTGACAGAGATTCAATAGACAATGCTATGAAACTTGGTGCAAACCATCCAATCGGGCCCCTTGCTCTTGCAGACCTCATTGGAATTGATGTGTGTGTGCATATCCTTGAGATTCTTGAAAAAAATCTTAATAACCCGGAATACAAACCCTGTGAGATTCTCAGGCAGATGGTAAGAGAAAATAAGCTTGGAAGAAAAACAGGTCAGGGTTTTTACACCTATAAAAAATAACTGGTTTTACATTAAACGAAAATGAAATTTATGTCCTTTATAATGACGAGATTATTTTTTCTTCTGTTTTTAATTGTCCTTAACACCGCTGTGTATGCAGAACAGGCAAAAAGTCCACCATTCAGATATATTGCTGCGAAAGCATATCATATCCTGCCAGGAACTCATAACAATGAATCGGGTTATTTCTCTCTATGTGAAGGGCTTGATGGAAAAATATACATTGGCACTGCAAAATACAATGAAAACTCTTATCTTGTTGAGTTTGACCCTTATACGGAAAAACAAAAGATTGTGATTGATACTCATAAGGTGTGCGGACTGAACGCAACTGGATACGCTGCTCAGGCAAAGATACATACCAGAAATTTTGTTGCCCCGAGTGGAAGAATTTATGTTGGAAGCAAGCAGGGATACCGCTCACAGGGCGATACATCAGAATATCCTGGTGGATATGTTATGGTTTATGACCCTGGGACCCAAAAACCAGAATGTCTTGGAATGCCATATCCGGGTGAGGGTGTTATTGATGTTGTGGCTGATGAAGAAAGAAATCTTATTTATGTTGTCACCTGTGAGCAGCAGCACTGGATGCTCTATGATATGAAAACGAAAAAATACAGAGAACTCGGCCCCATGCTTCTGCCCTATGCAACAACCCTGATAGATGGAAAAGGAAGGGCACATGCAATAACAAAAGATTTCAAGATTGCAACATACAATCCTTCTACTGATAAAGTAGCCATCCGCCCGATAAGTGTATCCGGCAAAGTTTTTACAAAACCAACAGGAACCGGCTATGCAATATGTTGCTGGGTTCTTTCAAAGGATAAGAAAACCGCCTATATGACAATGATAAGTTATCCTGATCTTTACCAGATAGACCTTTTAAGTACAGGCAAAACAGTGAAAGCAAAAAATCTCGGAAAGATGATACAGGGCAAAAATCCTGACTCAAGAGGTTCTCTTTGTATTCATCCTGACGGAAATGTTTATTGCCTATGGCGTATTGACAATGAAACTGGCTTTGGAACAGGATATCTCCATCATCTTGTAAGGTATGACCCTCAGAAAAAAAAGATTGAGGACCTGGGGGTTATTACAGTCAAAAATCCTGATTATTTTGATTTCAATCCCTTACCTGATGGCAAACCAAAACCATTTACAAATGGTTTCCATAAACTTCCTGACGGAACACTCACTCCACTCTATGTGCATATGGCAATGATTGCTACAATGGATGGCACCTTATATGCCACTGTGCTTTATCCATTCACACTGCTGAAGATTGACCAGTTCAAAGTTCCCAGAAATCTTAAGATGATTGATTCGGGCTATGCTGCAAAGCAATACTGCAAAGCAGTTCTTGATGCCTGCGATAGGGTTGAATCAAATCTTTCAGAAATCAGCAGGATCGCAGAGACCATTGCAGAAAGGCATATGAAAGGTGGACTGATTGGTTTTTATCCTATTGTTTATCAGGGCCTTCAGGATGAACTCTGGGGTCGCAGCGGTGGAATGGTTAATGCGGGTTTTGACAGACCTTTCAAAAGAGAAAGAAGCCCTGAAGAGAAAAGGCTTGATGTTTCAATTATCGGATGGCAAACAAAACCGCTCGTTAAAGATGAAGTTTCAAAGATGAAGTCATTCAAAGAAAGAGGCGGGTACATCGTAGGGTTTGGACCAAAATACCTTCCTGAACTTGAACAACAGGTAAAAACATGTGATGTGTGGTTTGATACAGGTACAGGAATTGATGACAGATGCATTCAGATTGCAGATGGTTCAAAGGCAGGCCGGCTCAATCATCTTATCAATGCCCTGAATGCCTGGGCACTAACAGCAGAGATTTTTTCTGCAATCACAAGGAAAGGACACACTCCTGCAATGTGGAAGTCATACGCGTACAATGATGGTCCAGAATGGGGAGACAAATACATTTACAAAAAACAATTTATGGATGAGTATCCTGTTGCACAGATTCCAGAAGGCCATCTTGCAAGGGCATTTCTTGATGGAATCAGATACCATGTGAGAAAATTTGAAAATACACAACTTCCAAATATTGAGAAAGCAGTCAACTTAATTTCAAAAGAAATCGCAAAAG
>DYKA01000134.1 GCA_020722805.1 Vermiphilus sp. | reverse complement strand
AAGAAAAAAATGAAATGAATATACCTTCCTTCACTGAAGAAAGTTTTCATTTCAGCATAAGGAAAAAAATTTCTCGTTTTGTTGTCAGAACACCTGAAAACCTGACAAGAAGACCTGTGCTGCTCATAACGCTCGGGGCTGACTGCAATTCTGCCTTGAACTTTCCTGATTACAACATTATTCCAAACCTTTTTCTTGCCGCAGGGCACAGAGTTGCAAGTTTTGATCTTCCTGGACACGGCACACTCGTTGATGAATTCGGGGAGGGATTGACAAACTGGGTTAATGCAATAAATGCAGGTGTAGATGTATTTGATGAAATAAGAAAAATCGGCAAGCAGATTATAAACTGCTGTGGAGAAGAAACTTGCGTGGCAAGAAACAATTATGGTATCAGGAACATCAAGAGGCGGGTTTGCTGCAATACACATCATGGCTTCTGATAGAAGGATATGCGCAGCAGCCGTTAATGCGCCTGTCACAAACCTTGGTGCTGTGAGTGAATTCAACCAGATCAGTCAACATCCGTTTGTCATGACGGCAAATACTGAAAATCTTATACCTGCTCTTGCTGATAGATTTGTTTTCATCGCAATCGGTGAGGCAGACCCGAGAATAGATGCAAAATCATGCTTTGAATTTTACGCACGACTTAATGCTGCTTCAAACCTTGTAAAACCACAGTTATTTGTCCTGCCGGGCCAGACACACGGAACTTCTGCAGCATATGAACTCGGACATATTGCTGCCGGCGCATTTCTTCTTGAGAAAACAGCAATTCTCACAAGGCAAAAGGTTGAGCAGTAAAACTTAGCCGGCAGAAATTTTAAGATAGGGGTCTTCTTTAAGCAAGTAATTTTTAATATAGTCCTGAATTGATTCTTCAAGAGACAAAAGGTTTTCCCTGTATCCGGCATTACGAATTTTTTTTATATCTGCCTGAGTAAAATACTGATAGGAATTCTTTATGTTTTCCGGCATATCAATATATTCTATGTTTTCTGTTTTTCCAAGAATGCTGAATATGGCCCTCACAACCTCATTGAAACTTCTTGCTTTTCCTGTCCCAACATTAAAAATTCCATTGGCAGAGTGGTTATTGTAAATAAACAGAGTCATTTTCACTGCGTCCTTGATATAGATAAAGTCCCTTTTCTGTTCGCCATGCCTGTACTGTCTCTTGTATGACTTGAAAAGTTTAGCCTTTCCTGTTTCCATTATTTCGGAAAATTTCTTATGTATAACACTTCTCATTTCTCGTTTGTGATATTCATTTGGTCCAAAGACATTGAAAAACTTGATGCCTGCAATTTGTTTCAGCAGATTATTCCTGTAAGCCCATATGTCAAAAAGGTGCTTTGAGTATCCATACATATTCAGCGGCTTCAAAAAATGAAGTTTTTCTTCTGTGTCCGAAAAGTCAGGTCCATTTCCATATGTTGCAGCAGATGAAGCATATACGAACCTGCATTTCTTGTTTACTGCCCAGATTGCAAGTTTCTTTGTGTATTGAAAATTGTTTTCCAGCAGATAATCAACATTGCTTTCAGTTGTGTCAGTGCAGGCACCCAGATGGATAATTCCTTCAATTGAATGCTCAAATTTGTTTTCCTCAATATTCTTGAGGAAGACATTTTTGTCAATAATATCAGCAAACCTGAGATTCACAAGGTTTTTCCAGGAATTTCCTGCTGACTGAGAATCAACAACCAGCAGATTGTCTATGCCAGAACCATTCATTTTCCAGATAACAGCACTCCCTATAAATCCCATCCCGCCAGTGATAACATGAAACTTAGCCATATTGTTTTCCACCAGGCCTGACAACTAAACCTAAAACAAGTTTCTTATTGAAGAAGTAAGAAACTTGAAGACACCTGACCTTTTTGCCTGAAAGAAAAATTTCTGGATTTTTTTTGTTCCAGATTATCTCAATATCTCCAAAATAGGTCTTTTTTTGAATATCTGGATGCAGTGTTTTCCAAAATGCTTCTTTCAGGGAAAATCCTATTGAATAGTAGAGTTCTTTATTTTCAGGAAACTTTTTCAGTTCGTTTGGTGTGTAAATCTTTTTCAAAAACCTGTCAGAATGCCTTGATATCGCTTTTTTTATTCTTTTCCTTTCAAGAATATCAACACCGAGCTCAATAATTGCTTTATCACCTGCCGAAGATAATACCCTGCGACCTTTGATATTTTCC
Organism: Vermiphilus sp.; assembly: GCA_020722805.1. Lineage (GTDB taxonomy): Bacteria > Ratteibacteria > UBA8468 > B48-G9 > DTJG01 > DTJG01. Next base: position 856 of record DYKA01000134.1, on the reverse strand, counting down.
TTTCTTGTCTGCATAGGATTTTTCGCATTCGCTTTTTGCAGCCAGAAATATAACCTGACATATTCCTTCACCGGCATAAACCCTGTTAAGAACCGGAGTTAGATTTGCAATCATAACAGTTATGTGTCCCTCCCATTCTGGTTCAAGAGGCGTCACATGTACAATTATTCCAGAACGTGCATAACTTGATTTTCCAAAACATATGCCGAGCACATTTCTCGGAATTCTGAAATATTCCACACTTCTGCCAAGGACAAAACTAGATGGTGGAATTTCGCAAATCCTGCCTCTGAAATCAAGAAAAGAATCAGGGTCAGGATTTTTTGGATCAATCGGTTTTTTACCGGCAAAGATTTTGAATTCATCCGCAAGAACAAAGTCATAGCCGTAGGACGATATCCCTGAACTCAAAATTCCCTTTCCGACTCGCGCTTCAAAAAAGGGTTCAATCAGTCCTTTCCTGGCTTTTCTTATTATCCACCTGTCAGGAAGAATCATAACTATTTGATATCCACAAGGATACCACGGTTGAAATAAATAACGCGGGTAACACCGTTTTTTCTGTATGCCCAGGAATAATAAAGCTTTCCATTAATAATGAGATCATGCTGAAGTTCAGGATTTCCCCAGCTTTCAACAACCTCTTCCATTGTCATACCATACATAAGCCTGTGTTCTCTTATTGCCCTTGCCACAGCCGCCTTATTCAACTGGTAGTTTGTTATAAATGCACGTCCTTCCTTTTCAACTTTATAACCAGGATGAAGCAGGCAACCGCAACTTAAAAAAGCAACAGCAACGATTAAAAAATAAAATTTTAACATATTTATTCCTTTGTTTATTCTGGTCTCTTTAT
>DYKA01000133.1 GCA_020722805.1 Vermiphilus sp. | reverse complement strand
CTTGATGCTCGGCTATTACTATGCTATCCTTATGTCAGAACTTCAGACTTGTACATGGACTTGACAAGTTGAAAAGCCAGTGATATATTGAAAAAAAATCAAATGGAAGGAGGTGAAGACGAATGAACAAGGCAGAATTGGTTGAAGCAGTAGCAAAGGTGGTATCTTCAAAGAAAGAAGCTGCAGCAGCAGTAGATACAGTTATTGACAGTATAAGGGCATCTTTGAAGAAGGGGAAACCGGTTACACTGGTTGGATTTGGAACATTCAAGGTTGTAAAGAGAAAAGCACGCACAGGAAGGAATCCAAGAACCGGCGCTACAATCAAGATTCCAGCCAAGAACATTCCTGTTTTCAGACCGGGTTCTGAACTGAAATCTGCAGTTAAGTGATATGAAGTTTGCCTTAAATAGTGCGGACCTTGCAAAAGGTCCGTACTTTTTTATCGTACAGAATTTCCGTAAAGAAAATTAGAAAATTTTGAACTTCTTTAATGGCCAGTATCTCATCAAAATCTTTGCGCGAACAGCGCTGATGGAAACAGGCCCCCAGACACTGCTGTCATCACTATTGTTTCTGTTGTCGCCAAGAACAAAGACCTCACCTGATTTTATTTTAACTGGTCCCACTATGTAGATTGGTTTTTCCTTTATGTATGGTTCAGTAATTTTTTCGCGATTTCTGTAAAGATAGCCATTATTTTTAATCTCAATCAGGTCTCCTTCAAGACCAATAAGGCGCTTGATGATTACCCCCTTTTCTTCCACAGGATCATCCAGGACTAAAATATCTCCATGCCGAAGTTTTTTGGGTTTTTCTCCTATCAAACGGTCTCCAACCTCAAGGGTTGGAAGCATTGACTCTGATATGACCGCATAGAACTTGAGTCCACGCAAACCAAAATAATATCCGATGAGAATTAAAACTACTGCGCTGATAACTGCTCTTATAATTCTTAATATCATATAAGAATTATACATTATCAAAAGTAATCTGAAAATTTTTTCTGTATCTTTTTGTTGAGTTTTTCAGCAATCTATCCGGGAACATATTGTCCTGCACCAGCAGAATGAATAAATCCTAAGAAAGTTACCTGCGACCCATCTTCATCATTTATCATCTCGTACACTCTTGACAAAATTTCAGGGGGGGGTATAGTGAAGGTAGAAACAAAGGGGGAAATATGAAGCCATCAAAAATACGTAATGTATTATCTTCAAAAAGTCAAAATTATTTTTATTGAGGACAAATCCAATCACATCAAAGCATAGCACATCTTCCATGCAGAGTTAAAAGAATTGCTGAGGTCTCGAAAGCAATAAAAAGACCAAAGGAAAGAATAACAAACAATTGCTTTACAGGTTCATAGTTGATGATATTTCCGGAAATCCTTCAGGGTCCAGAGGTTTAAAACCTGGATGGAAAAATGCAGGATTTCAGCGTAGAATATACTGAGAAAAAATGAAAATTGAAATCAATGCCCAATTCCAGAAGGCACTCGGGATTCTGGAACATGGAAAGAATTTGATTCTGACAGGAAGGGCAGGAACCGGGAAATCAACCTTCCTTCATTATTTCTGTCATAAAACCAGAAAGCAGTTTGCCCTCCTTGCTCCAACTGGCGTGGCAGCAGTTAATATAGGCGGTCAAACAATCCACTCTTTTTTCAAGTTTAAGCCAGGAGTTACTCTTGAAGAAGCGGAAAATTCTGGCAGGAAATGTCAGAGAAATAAACTCTATCAGAATCTGGAACTTTTGATTATTGATGAAATCTCAATGGTTCGCTGCGACCTTCTTGACTGTGTTGATATTTTCTTAAAAACTGCAAGGAAAAACAACTCTCCATTTGGCGGAGTACAGATTTTTTTTGTAGGGGACCTCTACCAGTTGCCCCCTGTTGCAACTAACAGTGAAATGAAATCAGTGAGCATTATCTATGAAACGCCTTATTTCTTTTCTTCTGCGGTAATGAGGCATCTTTCGGCAGAATTTATTGAGTTTGAAAAAATCTATCGGCAGAAACAACAGGAATTCATTGACCTTTTGAATGGGATACGAAACAATACCATTACTGACGAAATGCTTAAGCGACTGAACTCAAGATTTTTGCCGGATTTTGACGAAGAAAAACATCCTGACTATATCTGTCTTGTAACAAGAAACATCCAGGCAGACCGGTTGAATAAAAAAAACTTAGATAATCTTGCGGGGAATCCGCAATCATATATTGCTTCAGTTGAGGGTAGTTTCAGTCCTGAGTTCTATCCCGCACCGTTAAATCTAACTTTGAAAAAGGGCGCGCGGGTAATGCTTCTGAACAATGACAGCAAAGGACGCTGGATTAACGGAAGTCTGGGCTGGGTGGAGAGATTAGAAACAGAATCCATCAGAGTAATGCTGGACGAAGGAGGCAGGTTCAATGTAGAACCCTGCCTCTGGGAGATTTTTGAAAGTTTCTTTGACGAAAAAGAAAAAATAATTAAAAGAAGAACAGTGGGGAGTTTTCTGCAGATTCCTGTTCAACTGGCATGGGCAATTACCATTCACAAGAGTCAGGGAAAGACATTTGATAAGGTTATTGTTGATATCGGCGGGGGAACATTTTCACCTGGTCAGGTCTATGTTGCCCTGAGCCGCTGCAGCAATTTTGAGGGTCTGGTTCTGAAAAAACCCATTGAGAAAAAACATATATGGCTGGATAGAAGAGTTGTTAAGTTTATCACTCAGTATCAGTATCAAAAATCAGAACAGCAAATTTCCACTGAAGATAAAATTTCTCTTATTGAAAAGGCAATTAGAGAAAAGAGAAAACTGAGGATTGTTTATCTAAAATCAACAGATGAAAAAAGCTGCAGGACAATTCTGCCTGAGAGAGTTTATGAGGCAGAGTATAATGGCCGCATTTTCACGGCTGTTGAGGCATATTGCTTCTTGAGAAAAAGAGAGCGTGTTTTTAACCTGAAGAAGATTCTGGAAATAGATGTAGCTGCTTGATTGCGTTATGAACAGTAAATACTCATCTATGAAAAGGCTTGTCAACCCCCTATCAATTTTCCTTTTTTC
>DYKA01000023.1 GCA_020722805.1 Vermiphilus sp. | reverse complement strand
AGTTTTATATCAAAAACAGAAAGCAAAAGTGTTACCTAAATACCCTACTTGTACAAATGTTTGACAAATTTTAGGTATTGCATTAAACTACTTACCCGTATGGAACCTTCTTTTTTTGCTCTCGGGACGATTATAGTGCCGGTTTCTGGTTTAATTTCTGTGCCGATTGCTTCCTTTATATCAGCCCGGTTCAGGAATTTCTGGGCACTGTTGCTTGCTACAATTACATTTATACTTCCACTTTTCTTAATACCTTCTGTACTTGGGAATCCTGATGGTCAGATTGTCTACAGATACCCCCTGATTATGGGTTTTGATTTTATTCTCCTGATTGATGCTCTTTCAATATTTGTTTCCCTTGTTTCTTCCTTTGTCGGCGCATTGATTGTTTTGTATTCAATTGATTATATTGCCCACGAAGAGTTTCAGACAGAATATTATGCAATGGTTATTCTCTTCATTGGCTCAATGATGGGGCTTGTATATTCAGGAAATCTTATCTTTATGTATTTATTCTGGGAGATTGCCGCAATATGTTCGTGGCGTCTTATTGGTTTTTATCGTGTTCCCTCCCATATTGTTAAGGCAGATAAAGCATTTCTCATTACCTTTTTTGGTGCCGTTGTTATGCTTTTTGGGTTTATTCAGATATATGGAACAACGCACACCTTTGATATGACAGCCATGAGGTCTGTTCCTATATCATCGCTTGCAGTTTTCTTGATTCTTATCGGAATGTTTTCAAAGTCAGCGACATTTCCACTTCACACGTGGCTTCCTGACGCTGGTATCGCTCCTTCAACAGTAACATCTCTTCTCCATGCGGCAGTTCTTGTCAAGATTGGTGTTTATGCATATGCACGGTTGTTCTGCTACACCTTTAATATACCGACTGAATGGAATTTAACAATTCCTTTGCTTGTAATGTTTTCATCTCTTGTGTCTGCTGGTGCTGCTTTTGTTGAAAATGACATCAAGAGAATTCTTGCTCTGTCAACAGTCAGCCAGATTGGTTATATTTTTCTTGGTTTCTGGACAAGGACGGTTATCGGTGTTGCAGGAGGGGCTCTTTTCATATTGATGCACGGACTTGCGAAAGCAGGTCTGTTTCTGTGTGCGGGAATTATTGAACACTCAACGGAAAAAAGAGATATAAGGGAACTGGGGGGGCTATTCAAAAGTATGCCTTTCACTGCAATAAGTTTTCTTGCCTGCATCCTTTCAGTTATTGGCATTCCTCCGTTTGGAGGTTTTTTTTCAAAGTTTATGGTACTTGCCGGAACCGTTGAGGCAGGCAGACCCGGAATTGCATTTATGGGATTGCTGGTGGCAGTGATGACGGCAATGTATCTTTTCCGGCTTTTCCATGCTATTTTTCTTGGGGAGAAGAAAAAGGACGGCTATGAAGGAACATCATTGATGGTGGGCGTGGTCTTTGCATTCGCTATTTTTTCGCTGCTTGCCGGGATTTTTATATCTTTTTCAGGAAATTTTGCTGAAAGCGCCGCTGTTCATATTGTGGAGAGATTGAAATGAATAATGACTGGATGCTCTTTGTGCCTGTTCTGCTGCCGATTGTTTCTGCAATTGTTTGCTATTGCATTCCAGAAAATTTTAAAAAACTCAGAAATGTTTTCGCCCTTATAAGCGGATTTATTCTGTTTCTGGTCATTATAAATTTATATAGAGCAGAAAACTTGTTTTATGTATCTAACTGGTTTTTTTCAACAATTAGTTTTTCACTGAAGGCATCTGCGTTCAACAAGTTCATTCTCCTATGGATTTCAATATTCAGTTTTCTCATTACCCTTTACGTTTCAGCAAGAATGGCTGGCGAGAGGTCACGGGAGTTTATTACATATCTTTTGATTACCTGTGGTTTTGCCTGTGGAGCAGTACTTGCAAATTCACTTCTTGTGTTGTTGTTTTTCTGGGAGGGGTTGCTTGTTACACTTTATCTTTTTATCTGCCTAGGGGGTAGAGAAAACTCTCACAGGACTGCCCTCAAAGGATTTATTCTCGTCGGATTCTGTGATTTTTGCTTCATACTCGGAGTAATCCTTTACTGGAGAATCACTGGTTCATTTGATTTTCCTGACAGCCCTGTGACACTGAAAAATTTAGCGGTTTTGAGTTTTGCGTTGATGGTGCTCGGAGCAACTGGCAAGGCAGGCGCTCTGCCGTTTCATACGTGGATTCCTGATGCTGCAATTGATGCCCCTGTGAGTTTCATGGCTTTTCTGCCAGGCGCTCTTGAGAAACTCATTGGCATTTATCTGCTTGTGAGGATTTGTTTTGATTTATTTTATCTTTTGCCGGGTAGCAGTGCTTCAATTGGATTGATGATACTCGGGGCTTTTACAATCGTCATTGCTGTTAGCATGGCTCTTATTCAAAAAGATATAAAACGATTACTTTCCTATCATGCAATAAGTCAGGTTGGGTATATGATTCTTGGCATTGGTACTGGTTTTCCTGCAGGCATTGTCGGCGGGATATTTCACATGCTTAACAATGCAATATACAAGTCGGCATTGTTCCTCGGTGCTGGTTCTGTGGAACAAAGAACTGGAACAACTGAATTGAAATCTCTCGGAGGACTCTACAGAGAAATGCCTGTGACGGGTCTGTGCTTTATTATCTGTTCTGCTGCAATTTCGGGTGTCTGGCCTTTGAACGGGTATGTTTCCAAGGAAATGATTGTACACGGTTGTCTTGAAACAGGATACAGAATTTTTGCAGTTTCTGCATGGGTTGGTGCTATTCTTACATTTGCGTCATTTCTGAAGGCGTCGCATTCAATTTTTCTTGGAGAAAGAAATAAATCCCTTCCACAGATTAAGGAAAACACTGCTCCTGTATTGATACCGATGGTACTGCTTGCATTGTTGTGTGTGTTTTTCGGCTTATTCAGCAGTATTCCTGTTAACACAATATCTGCGTCTGTTTCCGCAGCGAATAATCTTCATTCTTCCACACACCCGCTTAATTTCTTCAATGCTATTTCAGGCATTACATTTTTGTGTCTTATCGCTGCGTTTTTACTTCACAGGTATGGATGGCTGAAAAATGACAGAAAGGCATATCTTGCTTCTGAAATTGTGCATAAACTGCCGGTAATCCACACAATCTATGACCTTGCTGAAAGAAAATTTTTTGATATCTATGAGCAAACTATGAAGTTTGTCGGGGTCTTTTCTCTTGCACTTTACCACGGTTTTGACAGGACTTGCGACTGGTTGTATGAAAATCTTGTTGTTGAGTCAGGTGTCAAAATATTAAATTCACTGAGAACCATACACAGGGGAATGGTTTTCAGTTATGCTGGATGGATTTTTGCAGGAATTATTGTGATTGCGATATTTGTGATGATTTTTTAGGGGGCAGAATGTTTCTATTTATTTTTGTGGCACTTCCGCTTATCACAGCATCGTTTATGCTGATAGCCGGCAGGTTTTCAAGGAAATTGCTGCCTGATTTTCTGGCAAACCTTTGCTTTTTCTTGCTTTTGTGTGCAAGCATTGCAATTTCACGTCTCTGGCCCGGAGCAGGGCAGTATTCGCATGTTCTTAAATGGTTCAATACAAATCTTAATATTGCTGTTGTTCTTGATGGATTGAGTTTATTGATGATTTTTACAGTGTCTCTTGTGGCTCTGTCAACCGGACTTTTTTCTATTAATTATATGAACAGATATGGTTCAAAATCATTATTCTATGCAATACTTCTTGTGCTTGTTGCTTCAATGAATGCAATCGTCCTGACAGCAGACCTTTTCACAATGTACATATTTATTGAGTCAGCGGGAATTGCATCCTACGGGCTTGTATCACTTGGTGGAACAAAGTATTCAACAGAGGGTGCATTCAAATATCTGGTGCTGTCTGCGATTGCCTCGTCGTTTATTCTTCTTGGAATAGCCGGTGTATTTGTAAGCACAGGGACAACAGGTATCAAGGAGATCGCTGGTTCAGGATTTTTTTCAAAATTCAGTGTTATCCTGTTCCTTGGGGGTTTTTCCCTGAAATGTGCGCTTGTTCCATTTCACGCATGGATGCCTGATGCATACACCGCTGCGCCCGCGGTGCTTCCAGCGATAAGTTCCGGGGTTTTTGTCAAGGTTGCGGGTATTTATGCAATGGCAAGAGTATTCTTTAACATGCTGCCGTTCAATGCAGAGGTGTCATCTGTTATGGTTTATCTTGGCATAATATCAATCATTGCTGGTGCTTTTCTGGCACTGGGACAGGCAAGACTGAGAAGGATGCTTGCCTATTCTTCAATCAGTCAGGTTGGCTATATTATTCTTGGCATTGGTCTTGGAACGCCACTTGGTATTATTGGAGGATTGCTTCATCTTTTCAACCACTCTGTTTTTAAGGCACTGCTTTTTTTAAATGCCGGTGCTGTTGAATATGCTGCTGGAACAGATGACAGTTTGAAACTTGGCGGACTTGGAAAGAATATGCCATTTACCTCAACTGCAAATATTGTTGGACTTCTTTCTGCTGCAGGGGTTCCTCCGCTGAATGGGTTCTGGAGCAAGCTTATTATTGTAATAGCACTTTTACAGGTAAAAATGTTTCTGTACGCTTTTGTTGCAATTTTTATAAGTGTTCTCACACTGTGGTATCTGCTGCTGATTCAAAGAAGGGTCTTTTTCGGGAAGGTAAGGGAGGGACTTCAGAATACGCGCGAGGTTCCATTCTGGATGAATTTCTCAATGGTTGGACTCGGGCTCGTGTGCGTGTGGGCAGGTGTATCTTTTGCACCCGTTATACTAAAATGGATTTTGCCTGCTGCAAATGTTTTGATAGAGGGAATTAGAACATCCCTCAGCAATTTTGTTATAGGAGGTTAATCCATAAATGGATGTGATTCTTCTTGCTGGTGTTATAATCTTTGCTGCCTTCGCAGTTTTGCTTAAGGATATGCTAAAGGCAGTTATAAGTCTGATGATATCAAGCATAATGCTGGGTATTGTTTTCTTCAAACTGCATGCTCCATATGCGGGAGTGTTTGAAATATCAGTTGTAGCAGGATTGATTATGGTACTTTTTATTATGACAATATCCTTGATTGGCTCAGATGCAGATGTAAAAGAACCAGCGGTTCCAGTAGCAGTTTTTATTGTCCTTTTTTTGATTTTCTCGGTCGTGATAATGTTAAGAATTTTCTGTTTGCCTCAGGTTTCGCACCAACTGATGTCAGGTGAACAAATGAGAATTGGCGAGGTTTTGTGGATTTGTAGAACTTTTGACATGGTTGGACAGATAAGCGTGATTTTTGCGGGTGTCTTTGTTTTGCTTGCGGTTGTGAGTGCGAGGAGAAGAAATGGCAAATAACCTGCTTCCCTATGGGTGGATGTATGTTTATACGGTCTTTGCGATGTTGTTTATCGGGTTCTACTGTATTTTTGCAAGGCGAAGCATGATACGACTTCTCATAGGACTTGAGATAATCTCAAAGGGTATCTGTCTCCTTATTATTTCCGGTTCTTATCCTCAAAACATAACCACTGCGCAGGCGCTTGTTATAACTGTAATAGTCATTGAAGTTTGCGTTATGGCTGTCGGGCTTGGCCTTGTTATCAATGCTTTCAGGCATTCAGCAAGCATTGATGTGAGAGATTTCTCTAACCTTAAGGGATGAAAATGAGTAAAATTGATATCTTACTTTGCATTCCTGTTGCTTTTCTGGTTTTTCTTGCTGTGCTTACAATTTTCTATGTTCTGGCGGGCAGGGTTTCTCCAGAGTCAGAGAGAACAAAGGGCAAGATATCAACCTATGCCTGTGGTGAGGATATGCCTGGTTTTAAGTTCCAGTTTGGGTATTCCCTGTTTTTCATTTTTGCTCTATTTTTTACTGTGATGCATGTTGCAGCGCTGGTCATTGCAACGCTTCCCGCAAAGGCGCCGGAACTTTATTTTGGTTTTTTCTACCTTGCAGCAATTTTCCTCTGTGTATCAGGGCTTGTTATTTACAGGGGCAGCAATCCAGAAGATCATCTTGAGATTAAGGAGGATGAAGGTGATTGAAAAAATTGTCAGGTGGTCAAGGCTAAGGTCTCCATGGATACTTCATTTGAACACAGGTGGATGCAATGCCTGTGATATTGAGATTGTTGATGCTCTTACTCCAAGGTTTGATGTTGAAAGGTTCGGGATACTTTTGAAGGCGACTCCGAGACATGCAGATGTTATTGTGTGTACTGGTCCTGCAACAAGGCAGATGAAGGACAGAATCATCAGGATTTATGAGCAGACGCCTGACCCCAAATTTGTTATGGCTGTTGGTGCGTGCGCTATGTCCGGTTGTGTATACAGAGGTGGATATAATGTTCTCGGTGGGATTGACCAGTTGATTCCTGTTGATATCTATGTGCCTGGCTGCCCACCAAGACCAGATGCAATCATTGATGGAGTTGTGAAACTACTGAAAAAACTGGAGCAGACAAAATGAGTCAACAACTTGCAGACAGAATCAATGAGGTTCTCATGGGTATGGTCATTGAAATAAAGGTTCCGGCAGAAAGAAGAATTTTTCTAACCGTATCTGCTGACAATCTTCTGGATGTAATCAGAAAACTTCGCGATGATTTTGGATTTTACCACCTTTCAACAATTTCAGGCGTTGACACAGTTAAAAATTTTGAAATACTATATCATTTTGCAAACAGCCAATGCTGTATAACTGTAAGAGTGGTAATTCACAGGGAAAACCCTGAAATTATTTCAATCTGTGAACTTATTCCCGGTGCAATCCTTTATGAAAGGGAAATCCAGGATCTTCTTGGAATCACTGTGAAAAATATCCCTGATCCGAGGCCGCTTCTGCTTCCAGACGATTGGCCTGCCGGTAATTGTCCTTTGAGAAAGGACTGGAGTTATCAAGCACCGGAAGAGAAAATTCCAGGAGAAAAAAAGTGAAAAGAATAAAAATACCTGTTGGACCTCAGCATCCTGCCCTGAAAGAGCCGATAAGTTTAAGGATGACAATTGAGGGCGAGGTCATTAAGGATGCTGACATTCGGCTTGGCTATAATCACCGGGGCATAGAAAAACTTGCTGAAAGCAAGACCTATATTCAGAATCTCTATCTTACTGAAAGGATTTGCGGGATATGCTCCCACTCTCATACAACCTGCTTTGCTCAGGGTGTTGAGGCACTTCTCGGACTTGAAGTCCCCAAAAGGGGCCTGTACTTAAGAACTCTTGTGGCTGAACTTGAAAGAATTCACAGTCATCTTCTCTGGTTTGGAATTGCCGCACATGAGGCAGGGTTTGATTCGCTTTTTATGTATACCTGGAGGGATAGAGAGGTTGTGATGGATATTCTGGAGATTATCTCAGGGAACAGGGTTCATTACGCGATAAATACAATTGGAGGGGTGAGGAGGGATCTTGATAATAGTCAGAAAGGCAGGATACTTGAGGGGATTGAATTTCTCAAGAAAAGGACAGGATATTATACAAATCTTGGTACCACAGAGCCAACCTTTGTGGCTCGCACTGCAGGGATTGGTCTGCTGCCGAAGGAAAAGGCAATCTCACTGTGTGCTGTTGGTCCAACATTAAGGGCATCAGGCGTTCCCTCTGATGTCAGAAAAGATGACCCATATGCTGCGTATTCGGAACTGCCGTTTGATGTATGTACTGCTGATACCTGTGATGTTCTCGCCAGGGTTGTTGTAAGAGTGAAAGAACTGATTGAGTCATATAAAATGATTGAATTTATCATAAAAAACCTTCCTTCTGGTGACGTTAAGGTTAAAGCTCCTCGCAGGATAAAAGAAGGTGAGGTTGTAAGCAGATACGAGGCACCGAGAGGAGAGAATATTCATTATATTAAGAGTAATGGCACAGACAAGCCGGAAAGGTTAAAGGTTCGTGCTCCCACACTCGGAAATTATCCGGCAACAATAGAAATGCTGAAAAATGGTTATGTTGCTGACATACCATTGATTTTTGCAGCAATAGATCCCTGTATCTGCTGTGCTGAAAGGTTTGTTGAAATTACAGACAGCAGGGGATACAGAAATATCATTACAATGAATGAAATTAAACGGAGATATCCCTCAAGACATATAAATAAGGATTACATATGGCCGCTGTAAAAACGTTTTTATATCTTTTTGTATATCCAGGAATTTTGTTCTTGTTTGTTTATTCAACATTCTGCGAGTGGTTTGACAGAAAACTGTATGCGCGGCTTCAGAACAGAATTGGTCCTGCATATACTGGTTTTGCCGGAATACTTCAGCCGGTTGCTGACTTTTTCAAATTGCTATTTAAGGAAGATATTATTCCTGAAAAAGCAGACCGCACAGTTTTCTCAGTTTTGCCTGTTGTGGGGCTTGCAATTGTTATTACGGCAGGGCTCTGTTTGCCGCTATGGAACTATGATCTCGATAGGTCAAGCTTCAACTCATTTCAGGGAGATATTATTGTTGTGCTGTATCTTTTGGGTTTACCAACACTGATATTTTTTCTGGCTGGCTGGCACTCAACGAACTTTTTTTCCACAATTGGTGGGGTGAGGGTTCTGACAATGCTTTTCGGGTATGAGGTTCCCCTTTTTCTCGCTGTGCTGAGCCCTGCAATAGTTGCTGATTCCTGGCGGCTTGCAGAGATTTCATATTTTTATCAGAGGTTTCCATTTCTTCTGCTTTTTCAGGTTATTGGTTTCTTTGTTGCGGTGATTGCATTGCAGGCGAAGCTTGAGAGAACACCGTTTGATATTCCTCACGCTGAAACTGAAATTGTTGGCGGCACCTTCACAGAATATTCTGGCAAGAAGCTGGCCTTCTTCAGGCTGATGATAGACATTGAGATGGTTGTCGGCAGCGGTCTGATTGCCTCTGTATTTATGGCGGGTTTTTCGGGTGGCCTGATACCCGGACTCGTCAGGTTTATTGTGAAAACCCTGTTTGTGATTGCGGTACTTTCTATTATTCGAGCGATGTGTTCCCGTATCAGAATTGACCAGATGGTTAATTTTTCGTGGAAATACCTGACTCCATTTGCGGTGCTTCAACTACTGATAAGCATTTTTGTAAAGGGGATAATACAATGAGGTTGAAACCAGCAGCGTTTTTGCCCGAACTTCTGAGGCATATTTTCAAGAAGCCGGCCACCGTTCAATACCCGTTTGAAAAACTGTCTGTGCCAGGTGATTTTAGAGGTACTCCTGTTCTGAAACCCGAGTTGTGTATTGTGTGCAGGTCCTGCGTCAGGGATTGTCCTGCATTTGCCATAGAAATCACAGAACTTTCTGCGGAAGAAAAAAGATACAGGATGATTATTCACAATGATAGATGTGTCCATTGTGCTCAGTGTGCAGAATCATGTCCAACAAAAGCAATCACAATGAATAATGAATTTGAAATTGCAACTGACAGTCGCCTTAAACTGAAGACAGAGTATATCTATACAAGGCCAAAAAAAGCCACCCAGCAGTCAACGGAAAAATAGCAAGGGTCAATTCTGATGATTTCTCTCTGGAAAAGACATCTAACCAGCCGTCTTGGTAGGTTCAGGAAACTTGTGCTCATGGGGATTGGAAACCGAGACCGCTGCGATGATGGGGCTGGATCTGCAGTATCTGATATAATGTCGGATTTTGTATCAGGAGAGAAAATATCTGATGTTAGAATTTTTTGTTGCAATGAATCTCCGGAAAATTTTACAGGTCCCGTAAAAAAAGAAAACCCCACCCATATTTTGTTGATTGATTCTTGTATAGCAGGAAAAAGTCCAGGGTCAATTTTTATTATAAACCCGAGGAGAATTAAGGATATAGATATTTCTTCTCATAAGATGCCTCTGGGACTTTTGTATAGGTACCTCAAAGAAGAAATAGGTGCTGATATTTTGATTATAGGCATAGAGCCACAGCATATAGAACAAGGGAGGTTTTTTTCAGAACCAGTGGCAAAAGCAGTCGTGGAATTAACAAATTTTTTAAAAGAATTATTGAAATCCCAAAAGAAATAAGACAAAATAAAATCTCATAAATACTTAGTAAAGTACAATTTATTGCAAAGTGCAAATTGCAAAGTGAAAAGTGAAAAACAAACTTAGCGTAAATCCTTACTGGACCCCGTTATGCGCAGGCACAAAGTGGCAAAGGCACAGAGGCACAAAGTTAAAGGCATTAAACACTCAGTGCCTTTGTGTCTGTAAACAGAATCGGGGTTAAGAAATACTTACGTTTTTTTCATTATTTCTTTTCTTATTGAAGTATATCGGATAAATATTTTTTCTGTATGAAGTTGATGTTATAATAATTATTCATGATGACGGGTAAAAATACCTGTACTGCATCCTTTTACAAATTATGAAATGACCAAGCAAGACACTATCTGCTATGTGTTTTTTCGCCAATTTTCTCTGTTTGCGTCCAGCAACAAAGGGAAGAAAAGTTTATTATGCACGAGATGAGCGTTATTCAAAGTCTTATTGCGTTTCTGAGTGTGTTCAAGAAAGAGCAAAACGCAAGAAGGATAGTTTCGGTTGAGATTTCAATACATCCGTATAGCTGTCTTGATGAAGACAATCTGAATTTTTTGTTCGGATGCGTTTCTGGCAATGACCCTGTTTTGAAAGATGCCAGAATAAAGATAATTAGAGACAAAGATTTGAAGGACAGAGAATATATCGTTGAAAATATTGAAATTGAAATTGATAGCGATAATGCTGAACAAATGGGAGAAATATGAAAGTCAAGAGAATAGTCGTGGGTGAGAATCTTTTTGCGAAAAATGATGAAATCGCGGAAGAAAACAAAGTTATTTTGAAAAAACATGGAATTTTTTCTATTAACATAATGGGGGGACCTGGCTCAGGCAAGACATCAATTCTTGAAAAAACCGTGGCAACCCTTATGGATATGAACATTGCCTGCGGTGTCATTGAAGGAGATATAGCAGGGATGTTTGACAGCGAGAGGATTTCTGTTCTTAATGTTCCGGTTGTTCAGATAAATACAGGCGGTGCCTGCCATCTTGAAGCAATGATGATAAAAAAAGGAATTGAAAACCTGCCACTGGCAGACATAAGAATTATGTTTGTGGAAAATGTCGGCAATCTCGTATGTCCTGCTGAATTCAAGCTGGGAATTGACTGTAATATTACAGTTGCCAACATCACAGAAGGAGAAGAAAAACCTGCAAAATATCCATTGATGTATTCCATATCAGATGTGGTGTTGATCAACAAGATTGATTTAATGCCTACTGTAGAATTTGATGTTGACAGGTTCAATGCCTATCTGAAGGAAATAAAAAAGGACATAAAAATTATACCTGTTTCTGCCAAAACAGGCAAGAACATTGAACATTTTGTTAAGTATATTGTTGAACATATTTCCGAATGAAAAAGAGGTACAGGATTCTTATCACAGGAGTTGTTCAGGGGGTTGGGTTCAGACCATTTGTATACAGGACAGCAAGAAAATACTCTCTTTCTGGTTTTGTGAAAAATACTGTTGACGGTGTTTTGATTGAAATTGAAGGGCATGATTCTGAAATCAAGAATTTTTTGAAAGAAGTAAAAAACTCACCACCGGAGGGAGCAAAAATCAGATCTGTCTTTGAACAGGGTATTCCGGAAAAAGGAAGCAGCACCTTCAGGATATTAGCCAGCAGCAAAAGTTTAAGCCAGCAGCCCGAAATTCCGCCTGACCTTGCAATGTGCGCCAGTTGCAGAAAAGAGATTTTTGATAAGGAAGACCGAAGGTACGGATATCCTTTTACCAACTGTGTGGATTGCGGTCCGAGATTCACAATAATCAACCAGCTTCCATATGATAGAAAAAACACCTCAATGGCTGGATTCACAATGTGCCCTGAATGCAGAAGTGAATATCTGTCCCCTGAGGATAGAAGATTTCACGCTCAGACCAATTGTTGTCCAAAATGCGGCCCTTTTGTTTTTTTGACTGATGTTTCTTCAAGGGTTCTTGAAAAGGGGAATGCTGCCATCAGGAAAACAGCGGAGATCTTGCAGAAGGGAAAAATAGTTGCAATAAAGGGCATAGGTGGTTTTCATCTTGCCTGCAATGCATTATCGCCGGCAGCAGTGAAAACACTGAGAGTGAGGAAAAAAAGGGAAGAGAAACCATTTGCCCTTATGGCGCGGAATATTCCGGCAATAGAAAAATTCTGTACCATCTCAGAAATTGAAAAACAGCATCTTGTTTCCTCCTCTGCACCCATCTTGCTTCTTGAAAAAAAGAATGGTTCCTGCCTGTTTGATGATGTTGCTCCGCGCAACAAATATCTTGGTATAATGCTTCCGTATACAGGAATTCACGAAATGATTTTTGCCAGCGGCAATCTTGAAATGCTTGTTATGACAAGCGGGAATATGTCAGAAGAACCAATATGTACACGAAATGACGAAGCAATTGAAAGGCTTTCCGGGATAGCGGATTTTTTTCTTTTTCATAACAGGGATATCATTTCCGGATGCGACGATTCAGTGGCACGTGTCCTGCCTGATGGAAAATTGATGATGGTGAGGAGGTCACGCGGATATACGCCTGGTTCAATCAGGTCTCCTTTCAGGATGAGACATAATGTCCTCGGATGTGGAAGCGATATAAAGAATACATTCTGCCTTGCCAGCGAAAGGTTGTTCTATGTGAGTCATCATATCGGAGATCTTGAGAATGTTTCTGCCATGGGTTCATATAAAACCGCAATAGATAGATACACTCGGTTGCTGAGGTTTCGTCCTGATATTATCGCATACGATGCGCACCCGGGTTATTTTTCAACTGCTCTGGCTGTCTCGGACGAATTTTTTCCTGATTGCCACAAGATTTCTGTCTATCATCATCACGCTCATGTGTGTTCGTGCATGATTGAAAACAATCTTGAAAACAGAAATGTCATAGGTGTTGCATTTGATGGAACGGGATATGGCGAAGATGGAAATCTCTGGGGAAGCGAGTTTCTTGTGTGCGATTATTCACATTTTGAAAATATCGCACACCTCAGGCCCGTAAGACTGCCAGGGGGAGAAAAAGCAATCAGAGAAATCTGGAGGACTGCAATTGCATATTTGTACGATACCTTCGGAAAAGATTTTGATGGGATTTTTGCTGGAATAAACAGGAGGATTAATCCAGAAATATCTGGTTCCATAGTAAAAATGATTGATAAGAATATCAACAGTCCTTATTCTTCGGGAATGGGAAGGTTGTTTGACGCTGTAAGCTGTCTTTGCGGATTAAGAGACATTGTAAGGTATGAAGGGCAAGCAGCAATGGAACTTGAGTCATTGCTTCCGGATATTGAAATGGACAGGTCATATAGATTTGATATTGTGGATGATTCAAAAACAATAATCATTGACCAGAGATCCACTATTAGGGAAATTGTGAATGACCTTAACAGTTCTTTGCCTCCTGGCAGGGTATCCCGCAGATTTCACTCAACAGTTGTAAAAATGATACTTGATGTCTGCAGAATCATACGCAAAGAAACACATTTGAATAAGGTTGTCCTGTCAGGGGGATGTTTTCAGAATGTCTTTCTTTCTGTTAATGCGAGAAGAATACTTGAAAAGGATGGTTTTAGTGTGTATACTCACAGTAAGATTCCGCCGAATGATGCCTGTATATCTGCAGGGCAGGCAGCAATTGCAGATTTCTTGCAGATAGGGAGTGAAGTGGATTTCAGGAAACCAGGGAAAAGATGCTAACAGGAACGTGAATACTCAGTAAAGTACATTTTATTGCAAAGTGAAAAGTGAAAAACAAACTTAACAAACAGAGTAAATTACATAAGGCAAAGAAGAATAAATAATTTTAATTTTGCAGTTTACAATTTGCATTTTGCATTGAATATTTACACAGGAATTATGGATATCATAGGAGGAGGAAAGTATGTGTCTGGCTGTTCCAATGAAGGTAATAAGAATAAACAAGAATATTGCAGAGGTTGATCTGGCTGGTGTTCGGAGAAATGTTGACATTTCTCTTGTAGGGAAGATAAAACCCGGTGATTATGTCATCGTGCACGTCGGATTTGCAATACAGAAACTTAAAAAAACTGATGCAGAAACCACGCTGAAACTATTTGCGGAGATGAAAAATGCCACATAACAGAGGGCATAAGAATAATAATCTTGCGGATATACTGATCTGGGAAATACATCGTCTGTCAAAGACAATCAAAAAACAGATCAGGTTGATGGAGGTCTGCGGAACACACACTATGGCTATTTCCAGATCCGGTTTGAGGAAGATTTTGCCTGATAACATCTGTCTTATCTCAGGACCCGGGTGCCCTGTGTGTGTAAGTCCTAATTCCTATCTGGACAGGGCGATTGCAATTTCAAATCTTGAAAAAACAAGGATATTCACATTCGGGGATATGTTCAGGGTTCCCTCTTCTTTTTCTTCACTTGAGAAACAGCGTAGTATCGGGGCAAAGATTGATACCGTCTATTCACCTCTTGACGCCTTTGAATTCGCAAGGACACACCCGGATGAAACAATTGTTTTTCTCGGGGTTGGCTTTGAAACAACCGCCCCATCGGTGGCATCGGTTATAAAGTACGCTGCCGTGGAGAATGTCAGGAATTTTCTTGTCCTTTCCGGCCACAGGCTAATTCCTCCAGCAATGCAGACGCTCGTGCTCGACCGCAACCACAGTATTGACGGTTTTATATGCCCCGGGCATGTGAGTGTGGTCATAGGTGCAGAGCCATACAAAATTTTCCCTGAGAAGTACGGCATTCCCTGCGTTATCACTGGA
The DNA here is from genome assembly GCA_020722805.1 of Vermiphilus sp. Classification (GTDB taxonomy): domain Bacteria; phylum Ratteibacteria; class UBA8468; order B48-G9; family DTJG01; genus DTJG01. The sequence continues at coordinate 5,360 of DYKA01000023.1, read as the reverse complement.
TTTGAGGTTTGCGATATTCTTGAAGCGATTGTTCATCTTCTTGAGATGGTTTCCGGCAGGAAAAAGCCCGCAGTGTACATACAGTACTCAAGGTGTGTCAGTAGGAATGGCAACCCGTCAGCTAGAAAGATAATGTTTGATGTTTTTGAACCTGTTGATGCAGAGTGGCGGGGTTTAGACATGATTGCCCAGAGTGGGCTTCGTATAAAAAATAAGTACAGTGATTTTGATGCTGAAAATATACCTGTTAGTGTAATCAAACCTGTAGAAAAAAAGGGTTGTCTTTGCGGTATGGTGTTAAAGGGTATGGCTCTTCCGTTTGACTGTAAATTTTTTGGAAGAACCTGCACCCCTGAACATCCTGTTGGTCCGTGTATGGTATCATCTGAAGGAACATGTGCCGCATATTATGCCTATGAAAAACGATAGAATTCTGCTTGCCCATGGTGTTGGTGGAAGGCAAACAAGGCAGCTTATAGAGAACATTTTGCTGAAGTATTTTAGAGACCCTTTATTGAAAAAGCTGCCCGACTCAGCGTCTCTGAATCTTTCACGAGACTCAAAGGATATTTGTTTCACAACTGATTCTTATATTGTTAAGCCAATTTTCTTTCCGGGTGGTGACATAGGGAAACTTTCTATTTGCGGCACGATAAACGACCTTGCGGTTTCGGGTGCAAGGCCGCTTTTCATTTCATGTTCGTTCATAATTGAAGAGGGTTTCGGAATGGCTGAGTTTGAAAGAATTGTAAAGTCAATGGCAGATACAGCAGAACGAAACTCAGTAAGAATTGTCACTGGCGATACGAAGGTTGTTGACAGCAGGAGTGGAGACGGGATTTTTATTACGACATCCGGTATCGGCCTGAAAAGGCAGTCAGTTCATATGGACTTCAGCAGAATAAGACCAGGGGATGCAATTATCATAAGCGGGGTTCCTGGTATGCATGAGCTTGCTATTATCAATGCAAGAGAAAACCTTAATTTCAGGTCAAATTTGAAGAGTGACTGTGCTTCTGTTTATGGACTTGTCTCAAAAATTCTTGATGCTTCAAAAAGAGTAAGGTTTATGAGAGACCCAACAAGGGGCGGAGTTGCTGCGGTTCTGAATGAGATTGTTTCTAATCTTAAATATGGCATCAAAATATATGAAGAAAAAATTCCAGTGACAGATATGGTTTCCTCTTTTTGTGAAATACTTGGTTTTGACATTCTTAATCTTGCAAGTGAGGGCAGGGTGGTGGTGGTTGCTGACAGATATGATTGTGAAAAAGTTTTAGAAGTTATGAGACAGCATCCTTCAGGAAAAAAGTCAAGTGTTATTGGTTATGTGACTGATGAGTTTTCGGGGAAGGTTGTAATGAGAACAAGATTCGGAGGAGAAAGATTTGTTGAAATGCCTGCTGGCCGCCAGCTGCCGAGGATCTGTTGATTTTTTATGGTTTGTTTCTTGTATCAAAACTTTTTAGTTCTTTCAATTGTCTGTCTATTAATTCAGTTGATTCACCACTCGCCATTGATTCAGCGATTTCCTCTTTGCTTATAATTCTTGAATCCCTGATTCCACACAGAATAAAAATACCTTCTCCTTTTTCTCTCACATATTTGACCGCTTCATTTTTTCTTTCAAAAACAAGTTCGCCTCTTTTCATCACTGGTATCTTTTTTATTTCATCATCTGGCTTGTTGAGAACCGCAGCGAACATCATAAAGATTCCCAGTCCGGGATTTGGTATGAGTGTTAGTTCTTCTATGGTTTCTTCGGCAACTGTGATTCCGGTTCCAGCCGCTTCTTCAGGACTTACACATAACCACGGCCTTGTTCTTATTCTGAATCTCCTGATGGTTGCTGGTTCCATTTCATATCCTTTCAGGGCTTACCTTTTCCGAAATAGAATTCCTTCCCTGTTTTTATTCTTCCATCCTCTTTCGCCGCAGCCCATGTATCGGCAAACGTTACAAGAAGGGTTAATGGACATTCTCTATGCGCCACAGCTCTATTTTCCGGTATATACTGGCCGTCATGATAAAGAATTGCCTGTGCTTCCTGGTCTGTGAGGGGAATGTACTTAGAAACAAGGTATAAACTTCGTGCAGCAGAAGAGATTTCTATCTGATTTTCATTATAGGTATAACCGGAGTTTTTCTTTAAGTATCTTGGTGCATGAGGCATCCCGATTTTTCCGACATCGTGGAAAAGGCCGACAATAACACAACTTTCATCAGATATTTCCGGTATAAGAGTGTTTTTGAGTTCAAGCATAATTTTTGCGACGTTAACCGAATGTATGAGTAGCCCGCCTTCAATATTTAAATGATATTTTATACTCGCCGGTGCAACAAGCCATATTGTCTCATTTTCAAGAAAGCGGACAAATTCATCGCATTCGGGCTTTCTTGTTATCACCTTTGAGAGAAGGTCTCTATAACTTTTTTCAGTTTCGCTATCTGGATGCATTTTTGGGATCCGGAATATCTATATTTGTGAATTGAATTGTTAACGGGTCGTCTTCAATCCTCATGAATGTTCCATGGCTGTCTATTATGTTCACAGGAGCAACTGTCATTTCCAGAAAGCTGATTGCATTTGCCTTTGAAGAGATATTTCTAAAAGAAACCTGTGCACTTATTTCCTGATTTTGCCGGAGATGAACATCAAAATTATCGGATATCTCTCGTCCATTGGTGGACTGTATTTTACCTTTTTCACCTATAACTGCGCGGGTGCCCCCGGCGGCAAGAAATGAGGGAAAACATTCTCTTCCGTTATTATCAAGAGCCCTTACCGAATCAATTGTAAGATATCTTGGTTCATCAGAGGTGTTTCTTATATTCAGGTTTAATACAAGCACATTGTTTTCAAAGGAAACTTCCTTCAGAACAAACACCAAGACATCAGCCTGTCTCGCCTGTGGTGAAAACACCTTTTTAGCGGGTTTTACGGTTGATTCTTCTTCCTGTAATTTGATACTTGCCTTGATAAGGTCATCCAGGATAGGACTTCTTGAAAGTAATAATGATCCTGCTGCGTAGATTCTTGCTGATTTTATATCTATTAGTTTCACGGAAAGATAGACTGAATCAGAAACAGGGTACGCAACACCTGTAATGATTGCCTCGGCACCTGAAATCTGTCCTATTTGTTTTGCAAAGGCAGGGTCAATAATACCCTTGCCTGAAATGTTTTTCTCGGCGAGCATTCTTCTCAACTGTAGCCTATCCACTATGTTAAGTCCTTTTCCTTCCTGAGCGACAGCAACAGTCATTTCTTCAGCAAGGAACCTGCCGAGTGTGTTCACATTTCCTTCCAGGTCGGTGAAATCAACAACAGCCACGACCTTCTTCTGACTGTCAGATACAGATTCTGCAATGTTTGAGGCAATGGACCGTATCTTACTGGTGAATTCTGTGTCTGCTGCAAAACAAACACTCGCAACACAGGATATAACGATGGCTGTAATAAGTTTTTCTTTAAGTAGATTTGTTTTCATCATTTTTTGTTCCAGTGCTATTCTTTCTGATGTATGATATCATATTAAAACGAACAATAAAAGTATGTAATACAGGACTTAATTTTGAAAAAAACCGTTTTCTCAATTTTCCTGACTCTGCTTTTTCTGACTGTGCCACTTTCTGGAAAAATTCCTGAACCATCTGGATTTTTAAATGATTATGCCGGGGTTTTTACACTGCAACAAAAGCAGGGTATTGAAAATCTTTTGAGTGAGATTGAAAAAAAAACAGATGTAGAAATTGCCATAGCAGTGATTCAATCGCTTGAAGGTAGAAATCTGGAAGAGTTTTCAAATGAACTTTTTAATACCTGGGGTGTAGGAAAGAAGAATAAGGACAATGGTGTGCTTATTCTGGTTAGTATGGAAGACCGTAAAATTAGAATAGAAGTTGGATACGGACTTGAAAGTATTTTAACTGATGGCAGATGTGGCTTAATAATCAGAAATATCATTGTTCCCCGGTTCAGAGAGAAAAAATACTATGACGGAATTCTTAAGGCAATAGAGCAGATTAATGGCCTTATTTCAGGTAGCCCGTCAGATCTTGATAAACAGGATTTTTTGTTATCCCGTGAGCATTTAATGTTCCTGATTATATGGCAATTGTTTTGTATATGGTATGCATTTGATTTGGCAAGAATTTTGGGAATTGCAATAGTAGGAAGCAGCGCTGCGGTGCTGGACATTATTATGCTTTCAGGATTAAAAAACCCTGTTATAATGGATTTAGCACTGTTGATACCATTTTTTTTGATTTTTCTACTCTTTTTTATGGTTAATAAGACCTTCTTTAAGAAATATTATGGAACAAAACGGCGGTCGCATTATTCAAGGTTCGGAAGTTCATCTGGTTTGCGTTCATCAGGTGGAGGTTTTGGCGGCGGTTCAAGTGGTGGTGGCGGCGCAAGCGGTGGTTGGTAGGTTTAATGAAGGAGAGTATGATTACATTAAAAGATAAGAAAAAATTAGAAATGTTTATCAGTGCTATGAGTGAAATTTTCAAAGAAAAACTGAAGAGTATATTTCTCTATGGAAGCTATGCACGTGGAGATTTTATAAAGGGAATTTCTGATATTAATATCCTTGTGGTTGTTGAAGACCTGCGTGTAGAGGATTTGATTTTTTTCAGGAAGAGGTTTTCAAAAAAAAGTTTCAAGATGAACATAAAACCTGTCTTTTTCACGACTTCTTTTGTGAGAAATTCCAGTGATGTTTTCCCCCTGCAGTGGTATGAGATAAAGAAATATGGTATCTGTCTTTATGGTATGGATATAAGGGATGAGATATCAGTTTCAAGCGAGAATATGAAGTTACAACTGGAAAGAGAGATAAAACAGCAATACTTTGCTTTTCAAGAAGCCCTTATTTATGAAAAGGATGTCAGGTCTGCGCTTGAATTTGCTTACTGGCGCATGAAAGTGGTTCAGAAAGGCCTTTCATATCTTTATCCCGGGAAAGATTTTAGTTCTTCACATATGGAGATTATTAAAGAAGCAATGCAAAGGAGAAGACCTTTCAAAATTGGGAAGCAATTACTTTATAAACTTTTGAAAGACCACATTGAATATCTTGAAAGATTGATTTTGTTGATTGATAAGGGGGAAATGAATTAAAAAGTGGAGCCCCACTCGCTTATCCCGTGGCTTTCTGCGAAGCCGGGTAAAATAGGATTTGCTTTGACTGTTGATGAATTCTGTGCTATTATTTTTTGCACTCCAGATGTTCCATTGAGCGTGTTGAAAGGAGATGTAATATGCTAAGGAAATTTCTTCCAAACAGTTTCAACTTTTTTGAACTATTTGAAAAACAGGCTGGATATGCAGTTGAATCCGCAACTACATTTAA
>DYKA01000132.1 GCA_020722805.1 Vermiphilus sp. | reverse complement strand
GAAAAACTTGATGCTCGGCTATTACTATGCTATCCTTATGTCAGAACTTCAGAAATATGAACGAGGTTTAGTAAATATTTACTTTTATGGTAAAATCTGTCTTGTTTATTAAATGTCAGATGCCATTATGTCTGGAAAAATAAAAAAGGTTGAGGAGGCAGTAGAACTTGTAAAGGACCGTGCCACAGTTGCAACGGGTGGATTTGTAGGGAACTGTCATCCTGAATATCTTTCGCTTTCACTTGAGAAAAGATTTCTTCAGACAGGACACCCCCGTGATCTGACAGTTGTTTATGCAGCCGGCCAGGGAGATGGAAAAGATCGCGGAATAAACCACTTTGCCCACCAGGACATGGTCAAACGGGTTATTGGCGGACACTGGAATCTTGTTCCGAAAATGGGAAAACTTGCCACTGAAAACAGGATTGAGGCATACAATTTCCCGCAGGGTGTCATCTCACATTTGTACCGGGATATTGCTGCGGGAAAACCAGGAACAATTACCCATGTCGGGCTTTTCACATTTGTTGACCCGAGATTTGGCGGAGGAAAACTGAACAGCAACACAAAGCAAGACCTTGTTGAATTGATTGAACTCAATGGAAGGCAGTGGCTTTTTTACAAAGCATTTCCGATTGATGTCGCATTCATAAGGGGAACAACAGCAGATGAAAGGGGCAACATCACAATGGAAAAAGAGGCAGGGAGCCTGGAGATGCTCTCAATGGCAATGGCCGCAAAAAATTCAGGTGGCATCACTATTGCGCAGGTTGAAAAAATCGTACCTGAGAAAACACTGAATCCGTGGCTTATCAAGATTCCAGGGATTTTTGTTGATGTAATTGTTATTGCTGACAGAAAATATCATCAGCAGACATTTGCAGAAGAGTACAATCCCGCATACTCAGGCGAGTCAAGAATATCTCTTGAACTGATACTCGGAAAGATGGCTCTTGATGAAAGAAAAATAATATGTCGCAGGGCAATGATGGAAATAAAACCTGGAAACATTGTTAATCTTGGGATTGGCATGCCTGAAGGTGTTGCAATTGTTGCTGCTGAAGAGGGAATACTGAATGAGATATTTCTCACTGTTGAGGCAGGCGCTGTGGGGGGTATCCCAGCAGGAGGATTGAGTTTCGGCGCCGCGTATAATCCAGAAGCAATCATTGACCAGCCGTATATGTTTGATTTTTATGATGGCGGAGGCCTGGATATTGCTTTTCTTGGTCTTGCGCAGATTGACAGAAAGGGCAATGTTAATGTGAGCAAGTTCTCTTCGCGGATTGCCGGCGCAGGAGGATTTATCAATATTACTCAGAACGCAAAAAATCTGATTTTTTGTGGTAGTTTTACTGCGGGCGGACTGAAGATAGAAATCAGGGATGGCAAATTGAAAATTTTGAACGAGGGGAAACACAAGAAATTCCTCAATGAGGTTGAACAAATTACTTTCAGCTCACAATATGCACTCTCAAGAAATCAAAAGGTTCTTTACATAACAGAAAGAGCTGTTTTTGAACTCAGGAAAGAAGGCCTTATTCTCATTGAAATTGCACCTGGAATAGACATAGAAAAAGATATCCTGCAGAAAATGGATTTTGTCCCCATGATTTCAAAAAACCTCAAAACAATGGATAAAAAAATTTTTCGGCCGGAGCCAATGACTGATTGATGGATTGTATTTGCACAAAGATTGTAAATCTGAAGGAGTATGTCAATGAAAAGAGTATACATTGTAAGTGCTGTGAGAACACCAATCGGTTCTTTCTGCAAAAGTTTAGCCAGTATATCCGCAGTTGAACTTGGCTCTGTCGTAATCTCATCTGCCTTAAAAAAGGCAGGTATTTCTCCTGAAAAAGTGGAACACGTGATCATGGGGAACGTTTTGCAGGCAGGTCTCGGTCAGAACCCTGCGCGTCAGGCAGCAATAAAAGCAGGAATCCCATTCAATGTTTCTGCATTAACAGTTAACAAGGTTTGTGGTTCAGGATTGAAAGCAGTTGCACTTGCAGTCCAGTCAATAATAACCGGTGAGGCAGATATTGTGGTTGCAGGTGGAATGGAAAATATGAGCAGGGCTCCTTATTTACTTGAAAAGGCACGGACAGGATACAAACTCGGCCATGCTAAAATTGTTGACTCAATGATAAACGATGGACTGTGGGACATTTATAATAACTATCATATGGCAATGACAGCAGAAATTCTGGCAGAAAGATACTCAATAAGCCGAAAGCAACAGGATGATTTTGCGTTTGGTTCTCAGCAGAAATGCCAGCAGGCAATGAAAAATGGCAGGTTTGAAGAAGAAATAACACCTGTGTTTTTGAAGGATTCAAACAATTTTTTTATACACGATGAACACCCAAGACATAATACAAGTATTGAAAAATTGAGCAAACTTAAGCCTGTTTTTAAGGAAAATGGTACTATTACAGCGGGAAACGCGTCCGGCATTAATGATGGCGCTGCCTGTGTTGTGGTTGTATCGCAGGATATTGTAGAAAAGATGTCGCTAACCCCTCTGGCAGAAATCATATCTTTTGCTGAGGCAGGGGTTGAACCTGAACTTATGGGACTTGGTCCTGTGCCAGCAACAAGAAAAGCGCTTAGTAAGGCAGGATTATCCCTTAAAGATATTGACCTTATTGAAATAAATGAAGCATTTGCAGTTCAGGTTCTTGCAGTGAGCAATGAGATTGGATGGGATATGGAAAAAATCAATGTAAATGGAGGTGCAATCGCATTAGGCCATCCAATCGGGGCAAGCGGAGCAAGAATTCTTGTTACGCTTTTACATGAGATGAAAAAAAGAAATTCAAGATACGGCCTGTGCACACTCTGTATTGGTGGTGGAGAAGGAGTGGCGATGGTGGTGAAAAGATGAAGGGTAAATACTCAGTGAAGCACGTTATGCGTAGGCACAAAGTTAAAAGCATTAAAAACTAGTAAATACTCAGGTAAATACATTTTATTGCAAAGTGAAAAGTGAAAATTGAAAAGTGAAAAACAAACTTAACAAACAGAGTAAATTACATAAGGCAAGAAGAATAAATAATTTTAATTTTGCAGTT
>DYKA01000131.1 GCA_020722805.1 Vermiphilus sp. | reverse complement strand
AGGAGATAAAATGTCTGTTATTTCACCATTCAGAGGATTCAGATATTCTGAGATTGCCGGCAGCCCCGAACAGTTGATAGCACCACCATATGATGTTATCGGTTCTGATTATCAAAAGATTCTCGCTGCCCGTTCAAAATATAACATCGTGCATCTGACGCTTCCTGAATCATTTGAGGCCGATTACCACCGGGACGTTGCCGATAAGATTGATAATTGGTGCAATGAGAAAATTCTGGTTCAGGATACAGAAAAAAAATACTATGTCCTGAGACAGGTATTTAACTACAAAAATAAGACCATCAAAAGAACCGGATTTATCGGCTTGTTTAACCTTTCACAATCCCACAGAATTATCAGACATGAGGTTATCTTTAACAAATATCGTGATGATAGAATAAAACTTCTTGATACCACAAAATCAAATCTTGAACCGATTTTTCTGCTTTACGAAGACAGAGAAAATATTCTTGAGAAAATTGCGGAAAAACTTCAGTATTCAGTTCAGATAGATTTTGAGGACTACACTGTTAAGTTTGATGGTTGCAGTCCGGAAATACTTGCTGAGATTATCAGGAAAATAGAAAACACAAATTTTTTCGTTGCAGATGGCCATCACAGATTTCAAGCATCTTATGAATACTACCGGCAAAAACCAGAAACAGCCCCGGGATACATCATGTGTTATCTTACAAACCTTTTTTCAAACTCTCTTGTGGTTCTTCCAACACACAGGGCAGTGAGAAAAAAAATAAACCCTTCTATGAAAATGAATGAAATCAGGCAGTTTTTTGATGTTGAGATACATCAAAATCTTCAGGGTATTCTGACGCATATTGAAAGGCAAAAACAATGTAGTTTTGGTGTTTTTTTCAAAGATAATTTTCAAACGTGGACAGTCAGAAATATTGAAAAGGTCAAAGATTCCCTTTCAGGAAACCACTCTGACGAATGGAAGTCCCTTGATGTTGTGATACTGCATTACCTTGTCCTTCAAAAAATATTCGGGATTCCTGCTGATGAAAAACTTTACTACGACATAGAGCCTGGATCCATCGTAGAAAAAATAAAGAATGGTGAGTTCAGCACCGGATTCTTTATGCAGATGCCGAATATTATAAAAATCAGAAATGTTTCATTAAACTCAGAAATACTGCCTCCAAAAACCACATTTTTTTACCCAAAGGTTCCCTCTGGACTTGTTATTGCCCGTTATATCTAAAATGGAGTATGACATAATCGTTGTTGGTGCAGGTCATGCCGGTATTGAAGCATCTCTTGCATCTGCAAGAATGAGCATGAAAACCCTTCTCATTACTGGCAATCTTGAGACAATCACAAAACCAAGCTGCAATCCCGCGATAGGAGGCATTGGAAAAGGACAGATTGTAAGGGAGATTGATGCCATTGGCGGTCAGATGGCTCTTGCGGCTGATGCTACAGGAATTCAGTTCAGAATGCTCAATACAGGAAAAGGCCGTGCTGTATGGAGTCCAAGAGCACAGATAGACAGGATTCATTACAGCAATTATATGAGAAAAACGCTTCTCAGTCAGGAAAACCTTACCCTGCTAAAAGGTATGGTGCAGCGGCTCACGACTGAAGGAGAAAAAATCAAAGGAATTGTTCTTGATACGGGAGAAAAGATTTACTGCAGGGCAGTTGTACTGTGTCCTGGAACATTTCTGAATGGCATCATTCACATTGGAAATATTTTCTTTCCAGCGGGAAGGATGGGAGAATTTCCATCAAGGGGTATATCTGAATGTCTGAGAGAACTTGGTTTTGAACTCAGCCGTCTTAAAACAGGCACTCCACCAAGAATCAGCAAAAACTCAATAGATTTCAGCAGGACAAAACCTCAGGCAGGAGATAAAGTACCCTTCCCTTTTTCTTATAGGACTGCCTGCATCAACAGACCGCAGATAAATTGTTATCTGACAGCCACAACGTCGGAAACAGTCAAGATTATCAGAGAAAACCTTGACAGGGCACCTCTTTACACAGGCCAGATTCGTTCAACAGGACCGAGGTACTGTCCTTCAATTGAGGTAAAGGTTGTAAAATTTCCTGATAGAAGCGCCCATCATATTTTTCTTGAGCCAGAAACATATGACACGGATGAAATTTATGTAAACGGTTTTGCCACAAGTATTCCTGTTGATGTTCAGGAAAAAGCACTCAAAACAATACCTGGGCTTGAGAAAGCGAGAGTCATCCGTTATGGCTATGCAATTGAATATGACTTTGTTCCGCCGTACCAATTAAAACCAACCCTTGAGACAAAAAAGATTCAGGGATTATTTCTTGCAGGCCAGATCAATGGTACAAGCGGATATGAGGAAGCTGCTGGACAGGGTTTGATTGCAGGTATCAATGCAGCAAATTCAATCTCAGAAAGGGAGCCATTTATTTTGGGAAGGTCAGAGTCATATATCGGCGTGATGATTGATGATATTACCACAAGAGAAATAACAGAACCATACAGAATCTTCACATCCCGTGCTGAGTACCGGCTTATTCTCAGGCAGGACAATGCCGACTACAGGTTAATGGACTATGGATACAGATACGGTCTTATTGATGAGAAAACTCGCAGAACAATGGAAAAAAACAGGAAACTTACAGAAGAATTCTGTTTGAAACTTGAACAGACCTATCTTCCAGGAGTAGAGGAGAAAACATCTCTTGCTGATTACCTGCGGAGACCCGAAAAATCATTAAAAGACATTTTTGATTTATGCGACGGGCTTTCAGACCTGCCAGAACATGTGAAAGAAGAGATTGAGATTGAGATAAAATATTCTGGTTATATCAAAAGGGAACTTGATTTGATACAAAGGACGAAAAACGATGATATCATAATTCCTGAAACTCTTGATTTTACAAAGATACAGGGCATTTCAACAGAGGCAAAAGAGAAATTAACAAAATACCGGCCATTTACAATTGGTCAGGCGAAAAGGATTGACGGTGTTTCTCCTTCTGATATTACTGCACTTTATGTATACATGAGGCTTCATAGAAACAAAATCGGCAAATAGTTTCTTTGTAAGTACCCAGTAAGCTCTGTTTGCTGCCTGGTCTCTAAACTTTGTGCCTTTGTGCCTGTAAATATGACTGAAGTTCTGACATAAGGAATATCAGCCAAAAAACCCTTATCCTCTCTATCTT
>DYKA01000130.1 GCA_020722805.1 Vermiphilus sp. | reverse complement strand
GTCTTGTACAAAAATTTGACAAAACAGGTAAAAAAAGTAAAATAATGTTTCAAACTTTTCATAAAAGGAGACAATTGTGGAGGTTACGGTAAAGGAACTTCTTGAGGTCGGAGCATATTTCGGGCACCCGTCACGACAATTTGACCCGCGAATCAGGCCTTATCTATACGGAAAGAGACAAGGAATTTACGTTATTGATATAAGCAAGACCTGTGAAAAAATATATCAGGCAGCTGAGGTCTTACAGAAATTTGCTCGCGAAGAAAATCCAATATTATTCGTTGGAACAAAAAAGCAGGCACACGATATTATAAAAGAGGCCGGAGAAAAAACCGGTCAGCCCTATGTCAACTATAGATGGATTGGTGGAACTTTAACAAATTTTCAGACAATACAGAAAAGAATTGAGCGGCTTGAAAAAATAGAAGAACTTGAGAGTTCAGGCCGAATAAATTACTACACAAAGAAGGAAGCAAGTTTGATTCAGAAGGAAAAACAAGAGCTTCTCAAAAAATTTAACGGAATAAGACACCTGAAAAGATTGCCGGGAATTCTTGTTGTCATTGATGTAAAAAAAGAAATCAACGCAGTTAGTGAGGCAAAGAAGGTTGGAGTTCCTGTTGTCGGAATAGTGGATACAAACGGTAATCCGGAACTTGTTGATTACCCGATACCGGCAAATGATGACGGATTCAAGTCAATACAGCTGATTGTTGAAAAACTCGCAGAAGCAATTTTAGAAGCACGCACGCAGAAAGAGATTGTTGAAGAAAAGAAAGCTGCCATTAACCAAGAAGTACAGAAAGAGGGAGATGATAATGTCGCAAACAGTGGAAACAATCAAAAAGCTTCGTGAACTTACAGGACTTGGTGTAATTGAATGTAAGAAAGCACTTGAAAAAGCCGAAAACAATTTTGACAAAGCCCTTGAGATGCTGAAGGAAAAGGGCATCCAGATAGCAGAGAAAAAAACAGATAAGACAACCAGAGAAGGTCTTATAGGCAGTTATATCCACTCCAACGGAAAGATAGGGGTACTTGTGGAGGTGACCTGCGAGAGTGATTTTGTGGCAAGAACTGATGATTTCAAGGAACTTGTTAAAAACCTTTGTCTGCAGATCGCCGCAACATCTCCTGAATATATAAGAAAGGAAGATGTTCCTGCAGAAGTGCTTGAGGAAAAGAAAAAATTATACAGGGATATTGACGTCTTTTATAAGGAAAAAGTTCTGTTTGAGCAATCATACATAAGAGACGACAGTTTAACAATTGAACAATATGTGAAAAGCAAGATAGGCAAGCTGGGTGAAAACATCAGGGTGAACAGGTTTACCCGGTATCAGATAGGCGAATGAACGAAAAAAAGATAGCATTTCTAATAGGACAGAATCAGATAAGGGGTGTTCTTAATGACAGTACAACAGCGCAGTCAATTTATTCTGCCCTTCCTCTTAGCGGGAATGTCAATCTCTGGGGAAAAGAAATTTATTTTTCTGTTTCAGTAAGGGTTCCACTTGAAAACGGAAAAGAGGTCGTTGAATTGGGAGATATTGCTTACTGGCCTGAAGGACCGGCAGTATGCATTTTCTTCGGACCGACACCTGCAAGCAAAGGAAATGAAATAAGACCGTATAGCAAGGTGAGTGTTATTGGAAAAATTGATGACAGTTCCATAAAAACTCTGTATAATGCAAGAATCGGCGAAGAAATAACGATGAAACCCATAACCAATGGAGGTGTCTGATGGAATTTGAAGTTGGATATCTGCTTTCTCTGGTTGTTATTGGTTTAAGTTTTCTTGGTTTCATGCTGACAATGATGATGGATGAGGTTAACAGGAAAAAAGGCATCGTGATGCTTGTTCTTTCAATCTTACTGCTTCTTCTGGGAGGATATTATTATTACACCGTGGCACAGTGGCAAAAACTAAAAGGTGGTCCGAGCATCAATAAGCTCAACTATTATCTTTATATTTACAGGGAACAACCAGCAGTCCAGCAACAAATTCTTCCATTGACACCAGGCATTCCACAAAATCCGTAAGAGGTAGATATGCGGATTTCCCGTGGCTGGCAGATATTTGTATTTTCTATCTGCGTGTTGTGTGGTTGTGCAACTGTATCCACGCAGCAGATTGCCAGCGATAGTACTTTCATCCCGCAGGACAAAAGTGCTGTTTACCTCATTGATGAGGCCACTGTTCAGGTTTCGGATTCAGGTTCAACCGAGACAATTGTTCATCAAAAGATCCTGATAACCGGTGAAAAAGGAAGACATCATGGTACCCTCCAGATCTCATATGATTCAGAAAGACAGAAAATTGATATAATTGAAGCAAAAACAATAACGTCAGAAAACATAACACTCAGGGCGCAAAGATCAAACATAAGAACTGTAACCCCCGCTGAACTAACGTCTTACTCGGTTCTTTATCCGGGAATAAAAGTATGCACGGTTAACCTTCCTTCAGTGAGTATCGGAAGCATCGTTGAATATACGTATAGAATAAAAACAAAAAAGCCGCTGATGCCCGGTGAATTCTGGGATGGCTTCTTTTTTCAAAGTGAGGAACCATTTGTCCTGTCAAGGTACAAACTTCTGGTTCCGGAAAAATTGCAGGTGTATACCTTTTCATTTTCAGTTGATCTAAAGCAAAAAACAAAGAAGGGTAACCTCGTTTGCTATGAATGGTCAAGGGAAAATGTGCCTGCAATTATCCCTGAAAAAATGATGCCACCTCTTGAAGAAATCGTGCCAAAGGTTCTTGTTACTTCCCTGAAGGACTGGGAAAAAATAGGAAAATGGTTTCTAAATCTTGCGAAAGATTCCACTGTCCCGGATTCAAGAATCAGAAACATTGCACGCAATCTTACTGAAAATAAAACAGACAGGAATGAAAAGATAAAGGCAATCTATCATTATATCTGTAAGAATATTCGCTACATTGGCCTTGAGCTCGGGATTCACGGTTTCAAACCTCATTCAGCAAAAGATGTGATACAGCTCGGATACGGTGATTGTAAGGATAAAGCGGCATTGATGGTCGCGATGCTAAAATCAATAGATATTCCGTCATACATTGCCCTTATCAACACTGAACGGCGGATTGAGGAAAGTGTTCCCTTTCCCGGACAATTCAATCACGCAATAGTTGCAATACCTGAAGACACATCATTTACCCTGCTTGACCCTACATCCGAGGTATTTTCGTATCC
>DYKA01000129.1 GCA_020722805.1 Vermiphilus sp. | reverse complement strand
GAAGAATAAATAATTTTAATTTTGCAGTTTACAATTTGCATTTTGCATTGAATATCCAGCCAATTCAGGTGTCTTAAAAAATCCCCCTTAGTCCCCGAAATCCCCCTCTGTCCCACTTTAATAAAGGGGGAGAATTTAGGAGATTTCACATTGAGCCATAACCAAATTTTCTGAAAATTTCAGGTCTATCCCTCCACTTTTCTATTGTTTTGACCCGAAGCTGGAGATATACCTTTTTACTGAGAATCATTTCTATTTCCTGTCTCGCCCTTGAACCGATTGTCTTGAGTTTTTCTCCATTTTTCCCGATAATTATCTTTTTCTGATTGTCCTTCTCAACAATGATTGTTGCAGTGATGACAAGCATATCAGGATTCTTGTCTCCTGGTCTTATCTCTTCAACCTCCACTGCCACAGAGTGCGGTATTTCCTCATAAACCTGGTCAAAAACCTTTTCCCTCACTATTTCGCCTATTTTATAGGCCTGCGGAAAAGCATCAGAATATTCTGCTGGAAATATCGGTTCTGCTTCTGGAAGGTTTTCAACGATTACTTTTTCAATCTCAGAGATATTTTCGCCTGTCAGTGCAGAACAGGGAACAATATCCTGAAGATTATATTTTAACGATAGGTTATCAATAAGTGAAAGTATTTTTGTTTTTGGACTTATCCTGTCAATCTTATTCAGTGCGATGATAATTTTTTTATCCGCGGATTTAGAAGTAATCTGCTGGATAACTTTTTCATCTTCATCATCAAAATGCGATGCATCAACGACAATAATAACAAGGTCCGCATCTTTAATTGCTGCAGGGATATTATTCTGCATAACTTCATCAAGTTTATGTCTGGGTTTTTCAAGGCCAGGGGTATCAATAAAAACAATCTGGTAGGTTTGCGTCGTTTTTATGCCGATTACACGAAATCTTGTTGTTGCTGGATGTCTGGAAACAATTGAAACCTTTGACCCAGTGACTAAATTCAAGAGTGTGGACTTGCCGACATTTGGTTTTCCGACAATTGCTGCTGTTCCTGATTTCATTCCAACCCTATATCAGGAATCTTCCAGTCAACAATATTGAAAATTTCTCGTTTCCTCCTGAGATAGTAAAGATAATTTTTCAAACTTACATCTGGAGGAACCCTGTGATCAACATGTGGTATATATCCGCCTTCTTCAACAACACCCTTTATCCTTTCCAGTTCCCTGTCTATTGCCGATTTGCTTTCTATCAGGGCTTTTTTGTCAACACCTCCCATAAACAGAATATTTTTTCCGAACCTTTTCCTGAGTAAAACAGGGTCAGACCCACTGTTAATTTCAAGAGGAAACATTATGTTTATTCCTGCATCAAGCCACAAACCTGCTATTTCATTGATATTCCCGTCGCAATCAAGAAAAATTAAATCAATTCCTGCCTTATGAAATCTTTCAGACATTCTCCTGTATCGCGGAACAAGAAATTTCTTAAACAGCGCGGGTGATATCATCGGTTGAGTTTTGAAAGCCATATCCTCCCACATTCCCACTGCATCAATATTTACTTCTGAAAGAGCCCTTTCATCAACACTCAAAACAAATTCACAAAGATGGTCAATCATTTCTTCAATCAAATCCGGTTGATCGTAGAAAGCCATCAGGCAGTTTTCAAATCCCATCCAGTTTCTTATCCATCCAAACAGACTGCCCCCGCCGATGATAACAGGAAGTTCTGAATTCTTTGCTTTTTTCTTAAACTGCTCCCACTCTGATTCTGATGGATATCTAACTGAATTCGGGTCAAGCCGGCTCTTGAACTTCAACCAGTCATTCCTGTTCTCAATCGGAAACTTTATGTAATGAGGAATACTGCTCCTGCCGTCCTTGAAACATTTCAAAATTGTTCCTGTTGCATCCTGCATTATTCTGTACTGGTCTGCCTCTTCAATTATCTTTTCCTCAAAAGGCGGTATAAGCCCGAGATCTACAGGAACATAGACCAATCTATCAAATCCAAAAAAAATATCTCCTTTCTCAATTGTGTCTATGTCTGAAGGAAGACCTTCGTTGTGCCATCTTTTCAAAGTATCACTCCACCATCCGAACTCCATATTGAAAATTCTGTCAACCTTTTTGAAATGAAAGGTATTAATCCATCTTTCCTTTGGAGTCATTCACCATCTTCCTTCAAATTTTGGTTTTTCATTCCTCATGGCTGTTTTCCCCGCCAAGAAAATCAAAGAAGATTTTATCCCTCAAAAGTGATTCAAGGAAGCAGCCTGTACGGTTTTATTCTTCCCCAGACAAGATGCTGTCTGAAACCCTCAGCATACTTAACCCCGCACTGGGTGCCGCGAAACTGGTTAAGACCCTTCATAAAATCTACATAATCAATTTTATCATGCTCTTTGAGCCATGTGTATTGACTTTGATGACACAGAAGCATTTTTTCTTTTATCGGCATTTCTTCTGTAATGTCCACGTATTCAGTCGGTTGAAAATTAACGCCAGAAGCAGTATCCATAAAAAATATCGGAACAAGTTTTACACATTTTTTTACCTTTGTCTCATAATTTGGAAGCGTCGCACAAAAAGAGGCATCTATTGCAAGTTTTCCCGCATTCACATGGTCAACCATATAATCATCAGGTGAATGGGTAATAATCAGGTCAGGGTCTACCTTCCTGATGACATCCACAAGTTTGTCCACTGATTCCTTGTTGATATGAAGCTCAAGGTCAGGAAACAATCCAATAAAAAGGTCAGCCCCAAGAATTTTAGCAGAATTTTCTGCTTCCTTTTTTCTAATTTCTGCCAGTTCCTTCGCCTTGATTTCAAAATGCCCTTTGTTTCCATCACATAAAATTGCCATTGCGACAGAATGACCACTTTTCTTAAACCTTGAGAGAGTACCAGCGCAAAAAAATTCAATATCATCAGGGTGAGCAGAAACAGCAAGAATATTCATAATTCCCTCCAGTGAAGAAACACTATTTTCAAAAATAAAAGTGAACAATTCTTACCTATTTTATCACACATTTCCCAGCAAACCCATCTTTGAAAAGGGGTTCAAATCCCTCTTTCTAAAAAAACTTTCGTGCCGGAGGAGGGATTTGAGCGGCCTCGTCTCCCACTACGACTCGGCTCGACCCCCGCTGGAATTGCTGCGCCTGCTCGCAATTCCTTAACTTCTTGCACAGACAGATGTCTGTGCTTCGGTCAGCGGCCTCACCTTCTCGGCCT
>DYKA01000128.1 GCA_020722805.1 Vermiphilus sp. | reverse complement strand
TAATTTCACCCTTGCCGGCACGCAGATAAAATGACTGAAGCAGTTCTTGTTCTTCAGACCAAGAGAGAAAACTCCACCTCCTGCCTAAATTATACATTACTATATTTTTGATGTAAAATTAGTATGAGTATTTACCTTCTTTCTGTAAAACTGTTTGATTTTTTTGATGACTTCTTCTGCTGTTTCCGCGGTGGTGAATATCTCCATATCCTTTTTTGAAATAAAGCCACCACTGACAAGGTAATTCTCCATCCATCTGATTATAGGTTTCCAGTGTTTGTTTCCAACAAGAATTACGGGGAATCTGTTGACCCGCTGTGTCTGAATAAGATTGAGTGCTTCTGCAAATTCATCAAGAGTTCCAAACCCCCCGGGAAAGATAACGAATGCCCTGGCATACTTGACAAACATTACCTTTCTGACAAAAAAATACCTGAATGAAATGAGATGTGTAATATACCTGTTTGCTTTTTGTTCCATTGGTAGTTCTATATTCAGTCCAACTGATATGCCTTTTTCAAGAAATGCACCCTTATTAGCGGCTTCCATGATTCCGGGGCCACCGCCTGTAATCACGGCATAACCGTTTTTTACAAGCAATCTGCCGAGTTTTACTGCTTCTTTATACCATTCGTTTTCCGGTCGTACCCTCGCTGAACCCCACACTGTTACTGCTCTGTCAATATTCTCAAAAAGTTCAAATCCATCAACAAACTCAGACATAATCCTGAATATTCTCCAGCTTTCCTCATAATATGGGCGTTCATTTTTCATTTTGTTTTCCTCCTTCTGCAGGTTCCACAATCAAAATCATTCCATCAATATCCTTTACCTTCACCTTTACCCCCTGACCTATATTGCCAGTACGGCTTATTGCCTTCCAGTATTCGCCGTGAACATATACAGTGCCTTCATCTTTTATATCAGTGATTGCCTTTCCAATTTCCCCGATGATACCCTCTTTTCCGGTGGTTACCTTTTTCGAACGGGTATGTCTGATAAGTATGAGAAGTCCTGTAATAAATACAACGAGCAGGGCATAGACCACAAAAAATGTTGTGCCAGCGGTATGGAATTCACTTGATGGTGAACGAAAAAACAGCCATGTTCCAAGTCCCATAGCAATAAATCCTCCTATTGCAAATATTCCAACTCCTGGCGCTGCTATTTCCATCAGGAGAAGAATTATTCCGGTTACAATCAAAAGGATACCCGTGATGCTCTGGGTAAATGTTTGAAAGGCATAAAAAGAAAGAATCAAACAGATGGTTCCCACAACTCCTGGTACAGCAAATCCCGGATGGGAAAATTCTATAATAATGCCCAGTATTCCAATGGTCATAAGAAGATAGGCAACTGTAGGGTCTCCAATTGTTTTGAGTAATCTTTCACCAATGCTTTCTGTTATTTCTGACGCAGGCATGCTTTTCGTATTAATCCGCACTTCTTTCCCTGAAGATAACCTGATTTTCTTGCCATCAATCTTTTTCAACAGGTCATCCATGTCATTTGCAATCAAATCTGCGACATTTATTTTCACCGCCTCCTCGGCAGGTGTAGAAATACTCTCGCGCACCGCCTTCTCAGCCCACCTCTCATTTTTCCCCGTATGACGGCATATGCTTTTTATGAAACTAACTGTGTCATTTATGATTTTTTCTTCCATTGTTTTGTCCATTTCCTTTCCGATACTTACAGGATGTGCTGCGCCAATATTTGTTGCAGGTGCCATGGCTACTATATGACACGCCAGAGCAATAAATGTTCCAGCAGATGCACATTGAGCGCCTTTCGGCGCCACATAGCAAACAACGGGAATGTCTGAGTTGAGTATTTCCTGAACGATTTTTCTTGTTGAGGTAAGAAGTCCGCCAGGGGTATCCATAACAAGTATAAGACATTGACCCTGCTGTTTTTTTATTACTGAAAGCGAACGTTTTATCTTGTAGTATACAACGGGATTTATCGTTCCATCTATGGTTAGTGTGTAGATATTCCCTGCAACCTGCTTTGAATATCCTGCAGGTATATCATTGCAGGCAAAGATAAAAAAAGCCAGCATTGATACTAACGCACAAGAATATCCGGTCTTGCTATTGATATACCTTCGTATTCTATAAATTTTTTCGGCCATTGAGGATCCTCACTTATTATTAATGGAAGGTTATCTGTTGTAATAATTGTATCCTCTGATTTTGTTCCTGTTATAGAGGGATTCCATGCAAATGCCTGGCCGGACGTAATCATATAACTGGTTTTCTGAGTCGCTCTGTAATATCTTGTTTTGTATCCGCACGGACCACCCTGATGGTGCTTTTCCCACTCGTCAGGAAAGCCAGTTCTGTTATATGCTTCAATACCTGCACCAAAAACATCACTTACAGTATTACCTGCTTTTGTGTTTATTATGAATGCCGCATCCACAATGCATACAGCATGATGTTTTCTTACAATTTCTTCATTCAGTCCTGCAAAACTTACAAGCCTTGTCATTGATAATATCAATCCCTTTTCATAGACACATACAACAATCATAACGTATTTTTCAATCTTCTTATCTGTTGCTATTGGATGTCTGTAGTTTGAGATTCTTTCATCAGAGGCAATGAGCATTACAACAGGAATACATCCATTTTTCCAGAATAAATTACTGAGCATTCCAGCAACTTCTATCTCTGTCATCCCGGGCTTTATTTCGTGACAAATCCTGGAAACAATCCTGGTTGTTTTCTGGCCGAGATTCTTAAACCTTTCAATTTCCGTTTCCATCAAGGGGAAATGCAGTTTTTCAATTTCAACTGTCTTAAATTTTTCTCCTGGTCTATCAATGACAATTTCACCATGAACAATCCTTCCAATATTTTCAAACAATTCATTATCCCTGTGCCACACACATATAACATCATCAACAGGAATGTCAGGGATTTCTTCCTGCTTTATTCTGCCCGCCTCAATATTGTTTGTCAGAAGGTAAATCTTCTTTTCTGTCAGCAACAAAGAACATATTCCGTTTTCGGTATTCAAGGCAACATAATTACTTGCTCCTCCTGTGAACCACGCAAAATTTGATGTCTTATTGATGATAACTCCCTTCATCTTTTTTTCCGATAGCATACCTTTCACTCTTGACCACTTTATTTCAGTTTCCTTTTTCATAACTCCTCCATATGTTTCCTGCTTATTATATCAAATCACTACTGTCCAATAAAATTTAGCAGGATAGGATTTAGTGGAAACCTCCTGTA
>DYKA01000127.1 GCA_020722805.1 Vermiphilus sp. | reverse complement strand
CTTTCCAGCAAGATCGCCTACATCAGAACCATCCTTCCAGGACACAATTCGTTCAATTTCATCGCCAAATATTTCCTGGCATTCATTCAAATTATAACCAGAAATTAGTTTTCGGTCAGCATCCTGAATTTCAATAAGTATGCTACCTGCAGCAGAAGTCGAATAGTTGATAATAAGGTTTTTTCCCTTAAAAGTAAAAGTCCTTGTCAAGAACTCGCCGGCAATGCCTGTGGCATGAACTGAGACGAACCCATCTGTCCGTAGAGTTGCGCGCCGCAAGTGATTTGTGGAATTGCGGTAGTGTTCATTATAATATAAGGAAATCTCCTCTTCTTTTGTTGGCACAATGCCCCATGCAGGATAAATATTGCGGTCTGGCCAGTTATTCTGGTCAAGACCTGGACGAATAAAGGCCTCTTTGAACCTGTGCCAGTGAACACCTATCTATCTTTGCCTTTTATAATTGTATAATATGCAGAACTATTGCCCTCCCAGGGTGCATTAAATGAAACTACAACTTCCCTGGGTATCGGATTGTGGAGTTTCAATGTAAAATTTTGCATCTTGTCAATGAGCCAGTCATCCACGAATAATTCAAGACCTGACACCCTTATTTGTTTCATTTGCGATGGGGTGGAACAGCAGGGACTGAGCTGATTCCTTCATGCAGTGCAGGAAGATGCTGGGTTCCAACAGTTTTCACATAATTGAAAATAATAAAACCGTCAGCACCTAAGTCTCTTGTCATTTGCGCCTGAACCGCAGTCTGCTCTGGTGAAAGTGTTGAGGAAGAAGAAGTCGCTCCTATGCCTGGATAAAGTGGAATTCTCCCTTTAATTATTTCTTCAACCTGACCCCTGACCGCATTTTCAAATGTCAAATTTGAATCAGTATAGTCCATTGGGCATATAAAATCCAGATATCCATTCTCAACCCAGTTCTTCCAGTCCTGTCCCAGACTTTTTATGCAATCTGGATAATGCCTGGAAACCGCAGCTGATATTTTGATTGAAGGCTTTATTTTTTTTGCTTCCTCCGATACTGCTTTTACAAGTTTTGTAATCTGGCTAGCTCTCCAGGTCATAAATTCATTTGCCTGTACTCCACTTATCACATCCTGGGGCCAGTTTTCAACCTTTATTCCTTTTTCGCTCTCAAACCTTTGCCTGCAGCCCGGACAATAACAAGAACTGCCGTCAGGATAGCGAATGTAGTCAAGGTGAATTCCATCAACATCATATTTTTTCACAATTTCAAGTATTGAATTTAACTCAAGCTTTAAGTTATCAGGATGAGAAGGGCACAGCCATGGAGATGAATACCCCTGATACCTTGTTTCTTTCCCTGATTTATCTATTTGCAATCTTCCTTCACTTCTTAATTTCTCAATAAATTCTTTTGGAGCATCTTTAAGCCAGTAGTTTACCTTCCACACATGACATTCAACCCCATACTTTTTGCATGCCTGAACACATAAGGCAAGCTGGTCGCCTCTTGTTTTCACTTCTTCTGCAACTGGCAGGACATCACTTGGATAATATGCAAGACCACCCCAGAGCATATTCACGACCACTGCATTAAAACCATTGTCCTTCAAATTCTTGATCGCCTCATCCCAGGTCCAGCCAGAAACCCCGAAAGCACTGTGACACCAGACTCCCCTGAATTCCCTTTTTTTGCTTGGAAAGCACTTTGAAAATGCCTTCTGCAGGTTTGAGGTAATCGATTCAGTTAATGAGAACATTTCCTTAAGGTTTCCTGTATCTTTTGCTTTGTTTATGAGTTTTGTTGCCTGGCGTATGAGCATTGTAACTTCTTTTGCCTTTTTTTTCGTAATTGTCTTTTTCTTTTCTTCAATGTATTTCTTAAACTCCTCAAAACTATTAAATCCGCTGGGTTTTATAGAGCTCTCAAAGATTAACTTACTTATGACGGACTTTATTTTGGGTGAGAAATGCGCTAATAGAGAAAGTATCATCTGTTTTCCACTAGATTCCCTGTTGAGTAGAACATGGCTAAAATAAAAACTATTATTTGAAAGAGTTGCTGCTGGAATCCCTGTTGGATTTCCTTTTGCGTCTAACCATTCTCCAATGACTTTTGTTTTTCCCTCAATTATCGTTGGAATCTGGACGTTCCAGGAACCCTGCAATACCTCTGAAGGAATGCCTTCAACCATTTCAGTCTTAAATTTGACAGTTGTAAATTCTCCTTTATCCGGTGTTGCTCTGAAGAAAGTCGTTCCTTTAATTCCAAGAAGAGGAGTAAGTTTTCCTGGCGTGTAAAAGACCATTATTTTCCCTCCATCTTCAATAAATTTTTTAACGGTTTCTACTTCAATATCTGAAACATCGGGGTTAAAAGGAAAAATTAGAACTTCAATTCCTTTTGTTATTTCAATACCCTTTTCAAGTTCAGTATCATTGATTTGAACAACTTCAAGCCCTATATTCTCAAGGAATTTTGCCATCTCAGCATAATATCGTTTCACACCTCCTGCTTCAGATGAACCTGCTTTTACTGTGAGGTCCCCCATTACCACACCAATATCTCCTCCAGAAAACGCAGCCAGTTCTCCCAGCAATACAACAGTGTCTTTAGGAGTTGGCTGTTTCCAGAAGCTTATTCTAATTCTGGTTATCTGGTCCCATCCTGCAGGAGTCTGCTCATCTTTGAAGGCGGCTTTTGAAATTTTAAGTTTTTGCCAGTCCTTTGTGTTCTGCAAAGCCGGAACAGCTACAAACCAACCACCAGGACTTTCAAAATAAATTGCCAACTGGCTGATAGCACTGGGGTCATCTGTTTTCAGTTTGAGCATAAAGGTGTGATACTTGCTCAAATCTAACTCAATCTTTCTATCCCAGCTGCATCTCCGGTCCTGGGTGCTCGTAAAATTGAGGTCAAGTTTCAGCACCCTTTTTCCTGTCTCATCCTTTGAAACTGAAACAGGTACACTCCTACCATCAGGCGAAGGAAACCAGATTTTTTGCGCTTCCTCATTAGATTTATAATTAAACTCATCAATTTTGACCTCTTCCTTTGCAAAAACAAAAGTACCTTTTCCTGCAAAACAGCTAACTAAAATACATCCTGCCATTGCCATTACAATAACTCTCATCTCATACCTCCCCAGCCCCTTTTAAATGGAACTACCTTAATTTATCTGATTTAAAAACCTTTTCCTCTCTTGATTCTCATCTGTAAACCTTCGTTTCAACCCACTATTTCCTACCTTTTTACCCAAAATCAA